>CAZLHT010000134.1:0-5025 GCA_964559185.1 uncultured Natronomonas sp. | reverse complement strand
CCGTCGATTTACACCCACCACACCCCGGTCGAGGATTATCTCATACAGGGGTTCAAGTTGAAGCCCCTCGCGGAGTTCGCCGGACGTCTCTACGTGACCTACGAAAACCGGTTCCTTCGATCGTTCGACTGCGTGACGGCGTCAACGTCGAGAATCAGGCGATCCATCGAGCCCCGGGAGCTCCCCGTGGGAGTCGAGATCGACACGTTCCGCCCCCGCGAGGAGCGACTGTTCGACGTGGACGCACCCGTCGTCGGATACAGTGGTCGGATGACTAGAAAAAAGAACGTGGACGAAATCGTCCGGCTCGCCGAACGGCTCTCCGACGTCCGGTTCGTGTTGGTCGGCGAAGGTCCTGCCAGAGCGCCGCTCGAACGAACGGCCCCGGCAAACGTCACGTTCCGGGATTTCATGCCTCGAGAGCGCCTTCCCACGTTTTACTCCTCCCTCGACGCGTTCGTCACCGCCTCTACCTGTGATACCCTGGGGCTCTCGACGCTCGAGGCGAACGCCTGTGGAACGCCGGTCGCCGCGGCCGCGGTTCCCCCGTTCGTGGAAACGATCGGGCCGAAGAACGGGGCGCTGTTCGAGTATCGTGATCTCGATGACATGGAGCGTGCGGTGTTCGACTGCATCGAGAACCGCAGAGCGACCCGCGAGGCGGTCGAACGGCTCGCGATCGGGAAGACGATCGACGAACTCGAGGAGATCTATCGGAGACATTCGTAGACGATCGGGTGCGACGCAGACGGCTTCGGCCCGAAACGCGAGAGACGCACCACGAGATACGTTTTCGATGCGACGTATCGTCCATCTCAATCCTGACCGCGGCCGATCCGGGGATTCGGAAATTCGTCCCCGGCACGTGATACCGTGATTGACGACCCCGAACGACGTTAAGCGTCTCCTCTCTCGCGGCCGCAGTTCGCCGCCGTCTTTCGCCGTCCCCTTCCCCTAAATCGCGTCGCGCTCTCTGAGCGCCTCGATCTCCGCTTCGGAGTATCCCATCGATTCGAGCACGGCGTCGGTGTCCTCGCCCTGCAGCGGCGGATCGGTCGGCTCGAGCGGCTCGTAGGCGGTCGAGCGGATCGGGCTCTTCGGAACCCGGAGCGAGCGTCGATCGCCCTGGGCGGCCGTGACCTCGCCGAGGCCGTCGATCGACTCGAGGTGCGGATCCCGGCTGACCTCGAGCGTGTCGTTGATCGGCGCGCATGGGACGCCCTCGACCTGAAGCCGAGCGACGATTTCCTCCCTCGAGTACTCCTCGAATACCGTCTGTAGCGTTTCGTCGAGCGCGTCGCGGTTCTCCCGCCGGTCCGCCCGGGTTCGGAACCGCTCCTCCTCGGCGAGGTCGGGGACGTCCATCGCCTCACAGAGAGAGACCCAGTGGCCCTCCGAGGAGGGGCCGACGAACACCCATTTGCCCGCTTCGGACTGGAACACCCCGTAGGGGGCCCACTGGCCCTGGCCACCGCCGTGATATTTCGCTCTGGGCTCGCCGAAGGCGTCCGAGAAGGCGACGTTTCCGCCGTTCAGCCCGACCATCGCCTCGAACATCGGGGCGGTGATGTGCTGTCCCTCGCCGGTTCGATCGCGGTGTCTGAGCGCGCCGACGACGGCGAGCGCGCCGTACATCGACGCCACCATGTCGGCGACGCTGGTCCCGCATCGGGCCGGGGGCATGTCCGGATAGCCGGTCGTACTCATCAATCCCGACAGCGCCTCGGCGACGGGATCGAGTGCCGGTCGGTCGTCGTAGGGGCCCTCGCTGAATCCCTTGATCGAACAGTAGACCAGTTCGGGATTGATCTCTGCGAGCGAGTCGTAGTCGATCCCGAGCCGTTCGACCGCGCCGGGGCCGAAGTTCTCGACGACGACGTCGGCTTCTGCGGCGAGCTCCTCGAAGGCCTCCCGACCCTCCTCATCCTTCAGATCCAGCGTGATCCCCCGTTTGTTCCGGTTGACGTAGTTGAACCAGCTCGAGGAGTCCTCGCTGTCGTCCCTGAAGACGTCGGCGTGTTCGGGATGTTCGATCTTGATCACGTCCGCGCCGAGGTCCGCGAGCAAGAGTCCGGTGAACGGCCCCGCGATGATGTGCGTTAACTCGATGACGGTGACGTCCTCGAGCGGTCGTGTCATTTCGTCACCCTCCGAAATCGGCCGGCCGTTCGGGTCGTAGATTTCATTCTCGTCCACTCTCTCGTCCGGTTCGGTATTTATTTTGTCCATCTCGGACTCTCCTCGCGTCCTCGTGTGTCCGTTGGGGTCTTGCTGGGAATGTGGTCCACGTCGGCCGGGAACACAAAGCAAGACTGATGCGACAGTGTGTCGGTATCTTCCGGTGTGGCCGACGAAACCAACCGAGAGTGGATTCTGACCGAACGACCGACTGGGCGACCGTCGATGGAGAACTTCCGGCTTCGCGAGCGACCGGTCCCCGACCCCGACCCGAACGAGGTCCTCGTTCGGACGCGGTATCTGTCCGTCGACCCGCACATGCGGGGTCGGATGCGGGACGCCCACCCCTACGCCGAGCCCTGGGAAACCGGCGAGCCGATGCGCGCCGGCGTGGTCGGTGAAGTCGTCGAATCGAACTACGGGGGGCTGAACGCCGGGGACTTGGTCACGGGTAACCTCTATTGGGCCGAGTACGCCACCGTCAATGGGGCGGTTCTCGATCCAGTCGACGCCGGCGGGGTGCCGATCTCGACGGCGTTGCACGTCCTGGGGATGCCCGGATTCACGGCCTACGTCGGGATGACCGAGGTCGGGCGAGTCACACCCGGCGATACGGTCGTCATCTCCGGCGGGGCGGGGGCGGTCGGATCCGTTGCCGGACAGATCGCCCGAATTGCCGGCTGTCACGTCGTCGGTATCGCCGGCTCCGAGAAGAAGATCGCCTGGCTTACCGACGAACTCGGGTTCGACGCCGCGGTCAACTACCGGCGCACGGACGACCTCCCGGCGGCGATCGCAAACGCCTGTCCCCGAGGTGTCGACCTGTACTTCGAGAACGTCGGCGGCGAGATCAGCGACGCCGTTCTAGATCACCTGAACGCCCACTCGCGGGTCGCTGTCTGCGGGAAGATCTCACTGTACAACCTCGAACCCGACGACGAGAGAATGACCGGACCGCGCCGATTGTACCAGCGTACCCGCACCCGGGTCGAGGGGTTCATAAACAGCGACTACGACCACCTCTCCGAGCAGGCGGCCGGACGATTGGCGCGTTGGATCGAAGAGGGCGAACTCCGCTACGAGGAAACGGTAACCGAGGGGATCGAGAACGCACCAGACGCGTTTTTGGATCTATTCGAGGGGGAAAACATCGGCAAACAGCTCGTCGAATTCGAATAGCAGCCGACGGGCAAAGTTCGGGTTAGATTCCCAGATCTGTCAGTACAGATCAAGTAGGTGGCAGGGGCTGGTATGACCAAGTGGAATATGTGCTGTGTCGCCACCGAACGTAGTGACGGACTTTTTACAGTATTGGCCGACGAAGCAGCGTCCGGCATTTGTACACGCCTGTCGAAGAACACGTCGTCGGTTCTTGAATTTGCGACAACGGAGTACGAGTGGACGGAGTGGGCGACCGAGGACATCACAGACTCAAGCGTATTCTCACGGTTGGACAGAATACGACGGAGCTGTCATCACGTGCTGAGTGGGGCTGTAACCTCCTCAAGCGGAACAACGGTATCGATATCGATCTTGTTCACTCGTTCAGAAGCCTCCACGTCCTACGGGTCCATAAAAACCGAGCTTAGTACGGCGTTTCTTACAGGTTCGAAAGACGGTTCGCCGATACATTATTTCGTCTCTCCTTCGATAGGGCCGATATGACAATCTGTCTCTCAAAAAGGGAGTTTATACCTCTAACACTCGGCGTCCTCTCTTCCCCCGGGTGTTCTTTACGATCGGACAGTGGTGCTAACCTCGCTTTAACGAACTCATCGGGTGAGACGGTCAATATAACGGTGGAAATAACCGACATAGGGAGTGAGAAAATTCTTCTTATGGATTCGTATCAGGTTCCGGCGTCAGACGATGGTACACTCGTCCAGGATATTGTGATGAGATCTGGTGACTACAACGTGGGGGCGACCGTCGAGAACACTGATGAGGCTGCGTCCAGTGTCTGGCGTATTCCATCCGGTGACAATCCAGAGAACTATTCGATACGGATCGGAATCCTATCTAACGGGAATCTCAATATATCTGGCGATGGAATATAATCCCCCATAGTATATTGGACCCCATCCGAACGTCGAAACATCCGCCATTCGTTTGAAATCGGTCTACGAGTGCAACCAACTGCGTATTACCCGAAATACAGGAGATCAATTTAGTCGCTCTGGATTCGGGGGGCGAGCATGAACGTGACGTGCCCGTCGCCCTCGGCGAAGCCGAAGTGGAGCTTCACGGGGAATTCCTCGCCGAGTTCCATCGTCACCTCGGCGTCCTTCGGGATCGCCTTGTTCATGTCCTTCAGGTAATCCAACGAGAAGAGCGATCTGGCATCGCCGGCCGTGAGATCGATCAACTCCTCGCGACCGAGTTCGAGGTGGACATCGTCCGTGTCTCCCTCGGCGTCGACGTAGAACTCCTCGGCGTCGGCGTTGACGCCCAACGCGATGTGATCGGAAACCATGTCGGCGGCGGTGACGGCCCGGGCGATGTCCTTGCCCTCGATGACGATCTCGGCGGAGAGATCCAGGTCGGGCAGATCCGGCTCCTGTCTAATCGAGTCGGGATCGATGAGTGCGAGGGTATATTCGAGCCCGTCGAGTGAGATGTGCAGTTTCCGCGTTTCCTCGTCGAGTTCGAGGTGGACGAGCTGGCCGGAATCGGCCATCCCGACGATGTCCTCGAGGCGATCGAGGTTGACGCCGATAACCCCGCCGTCGGTCTCGTAGGACTCGAAGGCGTTCGCCGACAGTTCGAGGTCAACCATCCCGACGTTCGCCGGGTCAACCGCGCGAATCGCGAGACCTTCGTCCTCGAGGCGGATCTTGCACTCGTCGA
>CAZLHT010000133.1:0-5038 GCA_964559185.1 uncultured Natronomonas sp. | reverse complement strand
AACCCGGGCCATGAGCTTGGAAGGCTCAGGTCCTGCCACTAGACCACCGGCGCTCACGTGCTCTCCCCGTGGCTCGTCGTTTGACGGATCGACGCACCACCGGGACGCACTATGGCGTAATACGACGCCGTATAAGGGTCTTTTCGTTCCGGGTGCCAAGCCGCACTCGGGGGATTTTCCGGGTCAGTCGAAGAGCAACAAGAGCCCGAACAGCGCGGCTAACACGAGTCCCACGCCGGCGATGGCCGGAAAGGCGGCGATGAGGCCCCACTCGGTCGCGAGGACGCCGAATACCGCCGGGCCGCTCGCGCTACCGATAGCGGAACCGGTCTGGACGACCCCGAAGAGGCTCCCGCTATGGGCCGCCCTGGCACGCTCGGAGATCAGGGCGTTCTTGACCGGATAGCTGAGGTACATCATCGCGCCGATGATCGCGAACCAGCCGACCAATACAGCGATCAGAACGACGGACGAAAGGACGACCGTCAGGTTGGTGACGAACACGGTCGCTCCGACCAACCCGGCGGTCGCCAACGCGGCTCCGATACCGAGATAATATCGGTTCGTCCGATCGGCGAGTTCGCCGCCGCCGAGCGATGCGACCCCGCCGCCAACCAACAGCGTGAAGAACGCCAGATTGCTGATCGACACCGTCGCTCCGGTTTCGGCGGCGACGTACGACGTCGTGAACGTCTGGATCGCGCGGTGTTGGAGGGACATGACGAGCGTGATGAGACAGAGAACGCCGATGTCGCGGGTCGCCAGCGCGGACGCCGCCTCGCGTGCCGACCGTATCCAGTCGGCGGAGCCCCTGCCGCCGTCGGCTCGAACGACAGACTCGGTATCGGCGGAGAGTGTGAGGATGAAATACGCGACCACAAGCGTCATCCCGCCGCCGAGCACGGCCGCCCCGACCAGCGCGATGCGCCAGCCCGCCAGCGCCGCCAATCCGCCGACAACGAGCGGTGCGGCCATGGTTCCGACCGTGCCGCCGAACCCGAACACGCCCATCGCCTTCCCCTTGGTCTCGGCGGTTTCGACGTCACTGACGATCGAGAGACCCGCCGGGTGGAAGGTACTGCCGCTGATCCCGGCGATCGCCTGGGCGACCAACAGCAGTTCGTAGTTCGGCGCGAACCCGGCGAGGCCGATTCCGCCCGTCATTCCGACAAGGCCGACAAGCATGAGTCGGTTCTTTCCGATCCGGTCGGCGACGACCCCGGCCGGAAGCTGAAAGAGCGAGTACATGACGAAAAAGACCGTCAGGAGAACACCCGCCTGTCCGTAGGTGACGCCGAAGTCGGTGACCAAGAGCGGGATGATCGGCGGGATGACGATCGCGAAGAACTCGTTGATGCCGTGGCCGGCCGTGATCGGCGCGACGATTCGTGGCCGGGAGACGTCCGTAACCCGCCGCAGTTGCGTCCACATGTAGCATGCTGTGTTTCCGGTTTAGCTTCAAAAACGTGCCGTTCGCCGGATTACGTGGTCCGTTGACGAATCGGGGCCGGTCAGTTCACGTTCGGCTCGACGATCCCATAGCGGTTTCCCATGGACGTGAACGATTCGACGACCGAAAGCGCGCTCGCGTCGAGATCGGCGTCGAACTCGGCGGGCGCGTAGATGTGATAGTACCGGGGGACGGTTTCACCGTCGGGGAGCGTCCACGCGATTTCGGTGTCGAACCCTTCCCCGTCATCGGTATCGACGCCATCGAAGCGATCGTGGGCGGTGCTCCACGCGCTGACAAGGGCGACGCCGCCCGGTTCGAGAACGCGGGCGAGTTCGTCGAGGCTGCGACGGCGAAGTCCACGATCGGGTAGATGATGAATCGTGGCGATATAGAGCGCCAATCCGACGACGTCATCGACGATCGGCAGCGAGGTCGCATCGCCCGCGATGAGGTTCGACCCGGGAACCCGTCGGCGGGCGAGCGCGAGCAGTTCGCGGCTGAGATCGAGACCGACGACGCGATCCGCCTGCTCGGAGAGAAGCTCGGTATGGCGACCGTTGGCACAGCCGATATCGAGCGCGGTCGTGGCGAATCGATCCGCGCAGAACGACTCGACGTCCGGCCAGGGATGCTCTCGCGTCCTCGCGAAGTGGGTGGCGATCCGATCGTACGTCGCCCGGACGCTCGGGGGCTCGTCCATGCCTCCGCTTTCGGCAGCACCGACAAGAAGATCGTGATCTGACGCGACGACCGGAGGTCGGTCCTCACGTCACGACGACCAGGACGAGATAGGTGATCGACAGCATCGCCGTCGCGTGTTTCATCCCGTCCTCGACCGAGCCGCTCCCCATGACGCCGCCGACGAACCCGGAGACGACGGACTGAACGAGCGCGGTGTGAAAGAACACGAGTCGATAGGCCTCCCGGTCGAGGGCCGCGCCGCCGAATCCCGGTATCGCCACCGCAGAGGCGTCGTTGACTGCGCCCGTGTCGGGGAGATTGGGTATCAACACCCCTTCTAACGCCACGATGACGACGAGGAAGACGAAAAACGAGACGTAGATCACGACGAGATACGTAAACATCTCCCGTTTTCGTCGTCGTCGGAGATCGAGATCCGAACGCGCTTGATCGGCGGCGATCCGAAGGACGGGACCGATCTCGTTCGAGGCCCGCATCGCGTTCGTTATCAGCGTCACGATCCGGGTACTCGAGGGCGTTCGGACCCGCTTTTCGAACCGTACGAGCGCCTGCTCGAAGGTTGCCCCCCAGTTCAGGTCCCGCCAGATTCGATCGACCTCCGAATCGAGCGGCCCGACGTCGCCTTTTCGAACGCGACCGAAGGAGGCGGCCATCGCGACCCCGGCTTCGTTGAGACTCGCGAGTCGCTCGAGGAGGTCGGGAACCGCGACTTCGAACCCCCTGAGCCGTCGTTTCCGGTACTCGTGGACGAGAGCGAACGTCCCCGTGAGAAAGACGATCGCTTGCACGAGCAGATCGTCCAGGATTTCGATTTCGAGACCGCCGCCCGAAAGGGCGGTAGGGACTCGGTAGGCGGTCACGAGAACGGCGATCGGAACCGTGAGGTAGAACAGTCGCACGGGACGTTCGACGATCGCGGCGACCGGCGAGGTGAGAAGCGTTCGGATCGAGCGAAGCCGACGAGACACGAGCAGTCGTGCGTGGTTGCTCTCCGAGTTCGGGCGGGTGTACCCACCAGTTTCACCGACGCGTCGGTCGGTACCGCCGACCGTCGCACTCGGTTCGGACGAGCGAAGCGACGAACGGCCACCGCTCGCCCGCAGTGGATGCGTGATTTCGAGCAGATGGGCCAAAAACAGCAGGTTCGTCGCCGGAAGGACGGCATACGCGATCGCCCGCATCGTGAACAGCGTGTCGCCGACCGTCAGGCCGATGATCAATAAAATCGTGTTCAAAAACAGCATGCCGGCGACGACGACGGTGACGTACACTTCGGCGGTCGTCGCGAGCAGGTTCAAGATCTCGGACTGTTGCTCTTCGGTCTCCTCGCGGTACCGTTCGTACTGTTCGTCGAGAAACGTCGAGACGCTTCCACCGCTCTGTAAGACGCTCGCGAGGTTTTCGGTGAACGCGGAGAACCCATCGGACGGCGTCCGATCGGAGAGGTTCTCGACGGCCGTGATCAGATCGACGTTGAACAGATCCATGTTCCGAACGGCCGTCCCGAATTCGGCGGCACTTTCGCCAAAAACCGCCTCGTTCTCCGCGAGCGTGCGGAAGACGTCCGGCATCGACATGCCGCCGCGCGTCAGGGCGTACATGAACGCGACCGTCCGCGGAAGCGTCGCGTTGATGCGTCTTCGCCGCGCATCGGCGCGGATCGCGGGAATTCGCCACCGGACGGCGTAGGTCGCGCCCCCGATCGCGACACCGACGCCGAGGCTTGCGACGAGGAGGAGACCGAAGTGAACGGAGTCGAGGGCCGGTTCGGCGGCGAAAAACGACACCGGATCCGTCCACAGTCCGTACGCGTCGGCGAGGGCGAAGGAGACCGCCCCGACGTAGAGACCAGCGATCGCGCCGGAGAACCCGGCGACGACCGCGTACAGGTGGGTTCTACCGGCGTATTCCCGATACGGTACGGCCATCCCGGCCGATCGAAGCAACCGCTCGCGGCTGGGATCGTACTCGATTTCTCGGCCTCCGGAGAGACGAAACGAGACGCGAGAGAGAGTCCGATCGAGGTGACGGTTACGAACCGCGACGAGAAGCGGAACGAGGAGGAGGGCGAGCACGCCGATCGGGACGAGACGGATCATCTCCCCGTCCCGGAACTCGCCTGCTTCGATGCCGAATTCGATTTGGCCGCCTCGACCCGTGCCATTATCTCCTCCGGTGCCGCATAATACCGATCGACCATCGCCGTGAACTGCTCGTATCCGTCGACCTCGCGTTCGCGCAAGAATTCGAGGAACGTGCGGCGTCGACGCAACTCCTCGAGGAGTTCGGTCTTCGACCAGCCTCGCTCGTCGCCGATCTCCGCCATGAGCCTCGCGGTCCCCTCCTCGAAGCTATCCGACGAGGATCGCCATCGGTACGCGCCGGTGTAATCGAGTTCGCCCGTCCGCTGGTCGATCCCCTCGATCTCGGCTATCGTCTCGGCCCGACGGACGCGTTCGCCGCCAAAGCGGGCGAGTCGCTGGACGCAGAGGACGTCGAGCGATTGAACCATCGATCGCGGGACGTTGATCGGCTCGTTTTCCAGCCGATTGATCACCGTCTGTACGGAATCGGCGTGCATCGTCGATAGCGTCGTATGGCCGGTATTCATCGCCTGAAACAGCGTGATGGCCTCCTCGCCCCGGACCTCGCCGACGATGATGTACTCGGGGCGGTGTCTGAGCGCCGAGCGCAACAGGTCGTACATCGTCACGTTCGCGGCGTCGTCCAGTCGCTCGCGGGTCACACAGGAGAGCCAGTTATCGTGATGGAGGGACAACTCGCGGGTGTCCTCGATGGTGATCAGCTTCGAACGCGGGGGAACGAACATCGAGATGGCGTTCATCGACGTCGTCTTCCCGGACGCCGTCCCGCCGGCGAAGA
>CAZLHT010000132.1:0-5042 GCA_964559185.1 uncultured Natronomonas sp. | reverse complement strand
CTCTCGCCGACCCACATTGAGTCGTGGCCGGGCGAGTCGTGCCCCGGAGCGCCGTACTGACCGTCCGCCGTCTTGTCCATCCCGGTGTTGTGCTCGTCGGCGTGTTCGATACCGGGAGCCTCTAGGACGCCCCGCTCCTGGAGTTTCGAGACGACGACGGCGTCGTGGCCAGTCGCGTCGACGACGAGATCGGATTCGACGGCGATGGGGTCGACGCAGGTGAGTTCGCGCGGCAGGGCGTGAACCGGCGTCCAGTTCATGACGATCCCGCCGACGCGATGATCCTCCCGGACGACGATGTCCGTGAACTCGGTCATGTTCTGGATCTTCGCGCCGGCGTCGCAGGTGGCTTTGATGAGCCCAGAGCAGGCTTCGGGGCCGTTCGCGACGTAGAGCCCCCCCGTCTCGTCGGATTCGGTGTAGGAGACGTCGAGCTCGTCGAGGACGCTTTCTGCGGGATCGCGAACGGTTACCTTGTTCATGAGAAATCCCCCGAGCCAGAAGCCGCCGCCGAGGTAGTTGTTCTTCTCGACGACCATCGTCTTCACGTCGCGTTCTGCGAGTTCCTTCGCTGCCATCAGCCCCGACGGGCCGCCGCCGACGACGATGACGTCCGATTCGGAGAAGTCCATGAACTCCTCGGTCCACTCCGCCCCGATCGCGCGCGTTACTTCCGCTTCGTCGACGTCCGCGAACGTGTTAAACTGAGTCATACAACCCGGTTGTATCATTCGGACGTACTAATCGCTTGTGGTTGCATCCGGTTCGGCGTTGTTTGCGTTAGGGGAGCGCGAAGACGATCCACTGACAGGCGAGCGCGAAGACAAGGCCGACGCCGAACATCGTCGTATTTGCTCTGGGGTTCGCGGCCGGCGTCACGCCGAAGCTATGGTGCCACATCGAGAGCGGATAGAACGGACGGATCCCCATCGGCGTGATGCTGTCCGCGAGCAGGTGGGAGGTGAGAGAGATCACAGCAGCCACCCCGACGGTGGTTGCGACCGCGACCGGGCGTTCGATCACCAAGCCGGCAACGCCCCCGACGAGCGTCGACAGCGCCGTCATCCCGACGACGAACCAGATCGTGTGTGTCGGTCCTCGGTGGTCGATCGGGAGGTATTCGTCGGCGTCCGGTACCGTGGCGAGCGCGACGGCGACGAGCCCGCCGACGAGCGCGAGTTCCGGCTCGTAACCGCGGCTCATTGCGGCACCGACGGGCCCGTAGCAGAATAACGCCGCACCGACGTGCCCCCATCGATACATACCTCCGGTTCGTATCGAACCGTATCAAACCCTCCGACGTTAGGATTTTATACCATCCCACGCCGTAGCGAGACCAGATGCACCGACGCGGACTGCTTTCGACGGTTGCCTTCGGCGGGTTTCTTTCCGGTTGCGCCGATTTCGTCCCGTCCGGCGACCCGCCGGACGACGAGGGGCCTCCTGACGACCGGGCCGAGATCATCGATCACACGCTCGTTCGGTATGACGCGGAAACCGAGCAGGCGACCGTCGTGATCGAGGGGACCGTCCGAATCAACGAGCCGGATCTCCAGCACGTCGAACTTCGCGGACGGTTCTTCGACGCCGAAGGGGAACCGCTCGACACGACGTTCGAACGCCTCCAGGAACTCGACGTCGGAACCCAGTCGTTCGAGGTAGAGTACCCCGAAATCGGCCCACCCACCGAGGCCGTCGAAGGATACGACGTGGAAATAACGACGATCGTGTAACGTGTCCCTCTCTATCCATCAGGACGCACCCGCACTCTCCCCGTCGCGGAGGCCAGCGTGACACCCTCGGACGACCCGACGGAACCGGTCGGCGACGACGTTCGTACTCCCGGAGACGCGAGGCCGGTCGACGACCGGTTCGATGTCGACGCCGATCGGACCGCGATCCTCGCGAAACAGGGAAGCATCACGTTCGCCGGTGACGTGATCAAGAAACTGTTCGGCTTTCTCATCGTCGCCGTGATGACGAGACTCGTCAGCCCCGGCGTTTACGGGCTGTTCATTATCGCCGTCTCGCTCGTGTTGCTCGTCCAGACGCTCGCGGGATTGGGACTCCCGAAGGCGGTCGATTACTTCGTTCCCCAGTACCTTGCCGACGGCGACGAGGCGAGCGCGCGCGGTGTCGTCTACACCGCTGGGTCGATCGTTCTCCTTTCCTCAACCCTCGTCGCCGGGACGTTGATCGCACTCCGGTGGCGGGTCGCCGAACTGTTCGGCGAACCGGCGCTTGCCTTCGCGGTGTTGTTGTTGGCGGGGACGATGCCGCTCTTGGCGCTATATAACGTTCTGCTCGCGAGTTTTTACGCGATCAAGCGGCTGAAGTACCGCGTCTACATGCGCGATTTCGTCCGTCCGACGGTTCGACTTCTCGTGACTGCCCTGCTATTGCTTTCCGGATTCGGGCTCATCGGCATCGTCGGTGGATACTTCGTCGGGTTGCTTGTCGCGGTCGTCGTCGGCGCGCTGTTACTGATTCGAAACGCGCCGCAGTTGCTCTACGGTCCGGTGAAGCCGGCCGCACCGCGCCCGATGCTTTCCTACGCCACGCCGCTCGCCGTCGCCGGGCTGATATACGTCATTCTCGGACAGATCGACTACTTCGTCATCGGCTTTTTCGGAACGGCGGAGGGCGTCGGTACCTACCGCGTCGGCTATATGCTGGCCGCGAATTTGTTGATCGTCTTCACCGCGGTGTCGCCGGTTTTCAAGCCACTCATTGCCGAAGTGAGGGACGATGACGATGACGTGAGACGGCAGTACCGAACGGCAACACGGTGGGTCGCCGGCCTCACGCTCCCGCTCGCGATCACACTTTCTCTCGGCTCGAGCGCGTACCTCTCTCTCGTCTTCACGCCGCAGTACGCGACGGCGAGCCTCGCCGTCGTCATCCTCGCCGTCGGATACTTGATCAACGTCACGTGCGGCGGCCCCGACGGGGCACTGTTGCAGGGGCTTGGCTACTCCCGGCTCGTTTTTTTAAATACGGCGCTACTGCTTGCGATCAACGCCGTCGGAAGCGCGCTTTTGGTCCCGCGATTCGGTATCAACGGGGCGGCGATCGGGACCGCGACGGCGCTCGTCGTCGCCGGCGTCGCCGCTGTCTCCGAGGTGTATCTCGTCCGCGGTATCCACCCGCTGACTCGCAGTCTCGGAAAACTGTTCTTTTCGGCGATCCCCGCGACGATCGTCGGTGGTATAATCGTGCTCTTTTTCCCGGCGATATTCGTCGCAGTCCTCCTCCCTATCGCCGTTTTCGGCAGCTACGCGGGAGTCGTCGTCGCGAGCGGTGCACTCACGAACGCGGATGTCTCCTTCGCGGCTCAACTCGGTCCGAAGGCCGAACGGTTCGTCGCGGCCGTCGTCGAGTGAGCGCCGCTCTCCGCAAGGATTTAGAACGGGCACCCCGAACCCCGGACGTATGAGCGATTCCGAAGGGGACGAGGAGGGTCCGGCCGTTCCGCTGGGCGACGGCGACCCGGTCGAGGGGGCACCGCTCGCGCGGGTGGCCTCGCGGCTCCACTACGCGATCGAAAAGAGCGAGGTGGTTCGTCGCGAGGGCGAGACGCCGATCCGGACGCCCGGCGGCCCCCGAGAACTCGCCTCGGTCCTCGAAGCAACCGACGAGGTGTACTTCGACACGAGGCAAGCCTTCGAGGCCGCGGTCCGCGACGTCATCGGCATCGGTCCCGCTCCGACAGCCGAGACCGAGGAGTAGCGCCCCGAAACGACCCATCGTCCGAGGACGATCCGCCGGACGAACCACTTTTGCGGGTGGGCGTTCATGCCGGGGTATGACTCTCGCGTTCGACCCGTCCGAACTCGGCCCGGAGGACATCGGCGAAGAGCGGGCGACGCTGGAAATGACACACGAAGAAGCGATCGAACACGTTCGGCAGACGGCCGAAGCGACGGGCTTCGGCGTTCCTGTCGAGTTCTCGCCCTCGGATTTGCTCAACGAGAAAGTCGACGCGGATCGCGATCCCTACTACATTCTGGGGGCGTGTAACCCCCGGATGGCCGATCGTGCCCTCGACGAGTCGCTTGAACAGGGAGCGCTCTTTCCGTGTAACTTCATCGTATGGGAAACCGACTCCGGTGTCCAGTGCGTCTATCACGTCTCGATCATGAAAATCGGCAGACTGGTCGGTATCGCGCCCGACAACGACGCCTGGGAGTCGATCGTCGAGGACACCGGCGAAATGGTCGAGGCGTTCTTCGACGCCCTCTAGTACGCTCGCCCCGGAACGCACGACTTTTGAGCGTCGGGGCTCAAACGGGAACAACGAATGATCTCGAAGGGCTGTGAACAGTGTGCCGTCGGCGGCAAGATGGTACTCTTTGTCTACGGATACTGTGATCAGCGCGACTGTTTTTACTGCCCGCTCGGCGAGAACCGGAAGAACGTTACGCAGGTGTACGCCAACGAACGCCCCGTCGAGTCCGACGAGGACGTAATCGAGGAGGCGAAACGGATGGACGCGCTCGGCTCTTCGATCACGGGCGGCGAACCCCAGGAGGTCCTCGAGCGGACCTGCCGGTACATCCGCCTTCTGAAAGACGAGTTCGGCGAGGATCACCACACGCACCTCTATACGGGCATCACCGGCGGCAGGGAGAACATGCGCCGTCTCGCGGCGGCCGGCCTCGACGAGATCCGGTTCCATCCGCCGCTCGAACTGTGGGGCGACCTCCACGGTACCGAGTGGGAGGAGATCCTCCACGTCGCCCGCGAGGAGGGGATGACGCCTGCATTCGAGATCCCCGGTATTCGAGCCGAACCCGAATTCCTCGAGTTTATCGACGAGGGGGCCGCCGAGTTCTGTAACGTCAACGAGTTCGAGATGTCCGACGGCAACTACCGTCGGATGCAGGGGGAGGGCTTCGAACTCCGCGAGGGGCACATGTCGGCCGTTGAGGGATCTCACGGCGTCTTGGAGAAAATGGGCGACCACGAGAAGGTTTATTTCTGCACCAGCGTCTTCAAGGACGCCGCCCAGCACCGCTCGCGGCTCAAGCGCATGGCCCGGA
>CAZLHT010000131.1:0-5048 GCA_964559185.1 uncultured Natronomonas sp. | reverse complement strand
ACGTGTGCGTCCCTGAAGAACGCGCTCTCGTTCATCACCCGGAAGTCACACGAGAGGGCGAGTTCCATCCTGCCGCCGTCCGCCGGCCCGTTGACGGCTGCGATCGACGCGTCAGTCGGTGAATATTCACCGTTCGGTCGAGACAGGAAAAAATGCACGGGGCTTCGGCGCGCGCTTCAGTCGTCGGCGATCGCTTCCGCGCGCGAGACATCGAGGACGGGTGCGGTGAGGTCGGAGACGTCGATCTCATCGAGCGAACGGACGCTCTCGAGGAGTCCGTCGGCGGCGCTCGAGCGAAGGTCCTCGGTGAGCGATTCGTACTTCTCGATCGCGTCATCCCACGAGACCCGGTTTTCGGGCTCGCCGTTCGCGTACTCGACGAACCTATCGAACGTTCCGTCCGCGGTTTCGATCGCGACGTTGGCGCACCATTTCTCGGGGTAGACGTCGTTCACCGCATCGGAGGAGCGCACTTCGGTCGCTTCCATGATCCGGGCGAACTCCTCGCCGTAGGAGTCACAGTACTCGAGGAACGAATCGACGCTCGCCTCGCCCACGTTGAGCGCGAGCGCGACCCCGAACTGCATGCTGAACTGTGCGTCGACGAACGATTCGGGGTTCTCCTTGCGCTCGGTCGGCCGCCCGACGAGGTCGACGCCCGGCTCGGCGAGCTCGACGACGACGCGTTCGACGTCCGATGCGTCGATCGACCCTTCCTCGATGAGGCCGAAGATGCCGTCGAGCGGGGCGTGCATGTACCGACAGCACGGATACGGTTTGACGCCCGTTTCGGTTAGCTCGAACTCCTCGCCGAGGTCCTTCGTGGCCAGTTCGGGCTTCGAATCGTCGCTGTAGGCGTTGAAGAAGCCGTCTTCGCCCTCGATCGGTGCTTCGGTGCCGTAAAAACCGGCCTCCGCGAACCGGACGGCGAGGATCGCAGAGTGCGCCGAGAGGCCGGGATGTGCCCGCTTGTTCCACGAGCCGTTCGCTAGATACTGCATCGAGCCGGCCGCCTGGCTTCCGTTGAGCCCGAAGGCGTTGACGAGTTCCTCGGTGCTGACCCCGGCGATCTTGGCCGCGGCGGCCGTCGCCGCAAAGGTCCCACAGGTCGCGGTGCCGTGGAATCCCCGCCCGTAGTGAGATTCGGGGTTGATCGCCTGACCGAGCCGACAGTTGATCTCGTAGCCGGCGACGATGGCCGTGAGCAGTTCTTCGCCGTCGACCGATCGATCGAGGGATTCGGCGGTCGCGATCGCCGCGGGGATCACCGTCGCGCCGGGGTGGTGTGACGCGCCGCGGTGGGTGTCGTCGTAATCGAGGCTGTGGATCAACGCACCGTTCAAAAGCGCCGCGTACTCCGGCTCTAGCTGTTCGCCCGTCGCGAAGACGGTCGCATCGCCGCCGTCGGCGAGCGAGTCGATCCCCTCGACGAACGAATCGCTCGATTCCGCCCGTGAACGTGCGCCGATCGAGATGCCGATTGCATCGAGCGTCAGAATCTTCGCGTAGTCGATCACGTCCCCGGGGATGTCCTCGTATTCGAGGCCCGTTACGTACTCCGCGTACTCTGTCGTGATGGTCATACTGTCGTCTCGTAGGTGTCTCGCTGTCATCTTAGCGTTTGGGGTCCCGCCGATCCGGGCCGTCACCGTCCGTGAAATCGCGTCTCTGGCGGTGTGATACTCGACCGAGACTCCATCGATGACAAACGTAATGGTCGGCTCACTCAAACCCCGTGACCATGAACGCGGACAACCGCCCCGGCGTGTCGTCGAGCGTTTCGTTCGACATTCAATCTCCGGATCATATCGAGTTCGGCCGCGGAACGGCGGCCGAGACGGGAGCCCACGCGAGCGGGTACGGCGATCGAGCCCTTCTCGTCACCGACGCACAGCTTCACCGATTGGGCGTCGTCAATCCGGTCGTCGACTCGCTCGAAGCGGCCGGACTCGACGTGGAACTCTTCGACGGCGTCGAGCCCGATCCGACGCTTTCGGTCGTGCGAGCGGCGATAGCGGCCGCTCGCGACGCCGAAGCGGACGTACTCGTCGGCGTCGGGGGCGGGAGTTCGCTGGACGTCGCGAAGGGGGCCGCGGTGATCCTCGCCAACCCTGACCTCGAAGACGAACCGTTCGGTCGCGGACACGTCCCGAGCCCCGGGATGCCGACGATCCTCCTGCCGACCACCGCCGGCTCCGGCGCCGAGGTGTCCCCGGCGGTGGTCGTCATCGACGACCGCGTCGGCCACGAGAAGAAGGGGATCATCGACCCGAACGCCTTCGGGAGCGTGGCGATCGTCGACCCCTCGCTGAGCGAGGACCTCCCGCTCGAGATAACGCGAGCGACAGGGATCGACGTCTTCGCCCACGCGGTCGGCTCGACGATCTCGACGACGTCGAATCCCTTCGCCGACGCGATCTGCACCCGGGCGATGGCCCTCGTCGAGGCGAACCTCCGGCCCGCGACGTTTCACGGCGCGGACGCGCCCGAGGCCCGTAACGCGATGTCGCTCGCGGCGACGATGGCGATGTTCGGCCGGGTCAACGGCGGCAAGGCGGCGATCCACGCCGTCGCCTACGGCGTCCAGTCCATCTACGAGGTTCCGCACGGGGAGGCGATCGCGGCCGTCCTCCCGGCGGTGCTCGAATACAACCTCCCCGCCGCGGTCCCGACCTACGCGAATCTCGGAACGCACTTGTACGGCGCCGAGGGCGACGCTCGAAACCGAGCGGAGGCGTTCCTCGACGGCGTCCGGCGGCTCCGAGCCGATGTCGGCTTGGACGCCAGACTCAGCGAGTTCGGCGCCTCCGAGGACGACCTCGACGACCTCGCCGCGATGGCGGTCACCTCGACGCGACACCTCGAGGCCAACCCGCGGGCGGTTTCGGAGACCGACGCTCGGGCGATCCTCGAAGGCATCCTCTAGAACGTTGTTACGACCGAAGGTGGATGCGACGACGCCCCCCGCTCACCCCTTCTCGAACTCGATCGGTTCGCCCGTCGTGTAGTAGGGGCCGCCGAGACGGCCGACCGTGGTGACCGTTTCCACATCGATCTTGCCGTCGATCATGGCCTCCTCGGCGACGTGAAACCGGACGACGTCGCCGAGGACGACCGTCCGATCGTAGACCGACAGCGAATCGTAGAGCGTACACTCCATGCTCACCGCGGCATCGGCGACTCGGGGCGCGGCGACGATATCCGATGGCGCGCGCTCGACGTTCGCGTAGTCGAACTCGCTCTCTTCGGGCGGCAGTTCGTCCGCCGTTCGATCCATCTTCTCGATCAGTTCCTCGGTGACGACGTTCACGACGAACTCGCCGGTCTCGATCGCGTTGTGCGGCGTGTCCTTCAGGTCGCCGTCTCTCGTTCCGCTGTTGAACCCGAGTACCGGCGGCGACGACGAGATGTAGTTGTACGAACTGAAGGGCGCGAGGTTCGCTTCGCCGTCTTCGCTGACGGTGCTGACCCACGCGATCGGACGCGGCGAAACGGCCGTCTTTACGATTCGTCCCTCGACCGACGGATCCGGCTCGATAGCTTTCGTCTGTTTCACGGTACCTCCCTATTTGATCGTCACGTTATAATCGATACGAATGTCGATACCGTGCTCTATCAGTTCCCGCGACCTCGAGCGAGCCTCGCGAACCGTTCGCGGTCCCCGACGCCAGGACGAACACCTGGGCGTCATGGCCGTCGGAAACGGCCGTAATACGGACGCCGACGCTACGTTTTTGTCCCCGACCCGTGATTGGACGATAATGACAACTGACGGTGAGACGATCCACATTGCCGACGGGGCGCAAAATGGCGGGGATCGGCTCGTCGGTATCGTTTCGACGCTCGTCGACCGCGAAGACGTCGAACTGGCCGTCTCGATCACGGAGGCGAGCATGACGACCGGTCGCGACTTCGGACTCGTTCGCGCCAGCGACAACGGGAGGACCTCGAACGTCCTCGTCGTGGCCGACTCCGGGGCTGTCTACGACCGTCTCAACGCGGACCTCGCCGCCGACCGCGTCCACGAACGCTTCGGGCATCTGGACGCGGTGGACGTCACGCGCTCTGAGGTACCGTTGACGAACGCGCTCAACTTCGAAATTCAGGGCGTGCTGGCAGGTGGTGTGACCACGTCGATTCGGGTGGACAGCCACGGAGAATCACCGTCGTATCTCACCGCCAGCATGGGGGTATCCGATGGGGTTTGACGACGCGGCGATCGCCGCCATCGGCGAGACCGAAAAGAGCCGTCCGAGCGAGGACAACGATCAGCCGGCCTACGACTTGGAGGAGTACCTCTGGAGGGCCGCCAAACAGACGCTCGATGGAACCGGTTTGTCGGTGTCGGACGTCGACGGATTGGGTCTCGCTCGCCCGTCGATCGAGACCCCATATCGGTTCCCCCTGATGGTCGCCGATACGCTCGGATTGTCGGATCTCGATTGGATCACGGCGACCGACCACTGCGGCGGCCAGGCGGTACCGCTACTCGCACAGGCGGCGATGGCGGTCGACTCGGGCGAGGTCGAGACGGTCCTGTGTCTCGGTGCCGATACGCCGAAAGTTCCTGGACGGGGAGACGGTGAAATATTCCCCCGGGATCCCCGTGGACTCCAGCGGAACTACAAGGACCCGTTCGGTGTTCAGGGGACGAACGCCGAAATCGCGCTCGCCCAGAACCGCCACGCCGAACGCTACGGAACGACTTCCGAACACCTCGGCCGGCTGTACGTCGCCCAGCGCCGCCACGCAGCCCGAAATCCGCTCGCGTACTTCGACGAGGAGGTCAGTCTCGAGGAGTACTGCTCCTCGGAACCGATCGCCGATCCGATCCGGCTTTTCGACTGCGTCATCCCCGTCAACGCAGGGTTCGGGGCGTTGGTTACGACCCCAGAGCAGGCGGGACGGACGACCGATCGCCCCGTCTCGATCGCCGGCGTCGGACACAATCACAACCCCTCCGTTCCGGAATCGAGGCGGATCTTGACCACCGGGATGGAACCCGCTGCCCAGGACGCCCTTGAGGCGGCCGACCTCGATCCGGAGGC
>CAZLHT010000130.1:0-5060 GCA_964559185.1 uncultured Natronomonas sp. | reverse complement strand
GCTGGAGTCAGCGCGAGGGCCACACGTGGTTGACGACAACGCAGCGGACGGGCGCGATGAAACGATAACCTGCCGTTTCACGTCGGACGTTGGTCAGACGCCGACGAACCAGCGCCAGCGCTTCGTGAGCGGCCCCTCTACGTCCGCGAGCAGTTCGCAGGCTCGCTCGGTCCGCTCCGCCGGGTCGAGTCGCGGATACAGCCGCGCGGCCATCGCCGGGACGGCGTGGAACGCCCGGAGCGCGTCCGCACTTGTCTCGAACGACCACGTTCCGGTCTCGATGGCGAACGAAGACCGGAGCGCCGTTTCGACCGCCTCGACGCTCGACGGCGACCGGGATTCCCGCGAGAGCGGTCTAAAAACGTCATCGCCCTCGGCCGTCGTCCATCCCTGCGGTGCGACCGCGCCGACGGGACCGCCCTGACGGAGCACCCGGCGGGCCTCTCTCGCGGCCCGCCTGGGCTCGGGGGTCAAAAATAGCGAGGCGGTGAAGGCGACGGCGTCGAAGCGGTCCGTCTCGAACGGCAGTCGGTCGAAATCGCCCTGCACGCGGTTTTCGACGGGATTCGATTCGAGTATCCCCCGACCAAGATCGAGGGCCACCGGTGTCGATCCGCGGGCGGCGAACTGCCGGCTGCTGATCCCCGTCCCCGCGCCGGCGTCCAGCACACGCCCGATCGGCTCGGGTTCTCGAGCTGCCAACTTGTCGTAGAGGCGGCTCGCGAGCGCCGCAAACCGTCCCGTCAGCCGCTCGTACTCTTCGTAGGCGGTCGGACTCTCGTCGAAGTTATCTCGGATCGCGTCTTTCACTTGAGATCGCTCCTCGCTCGACTTCACCCGTGTGCGTCCCGGACGGGCGATCCCTCGAGCGAAGCTCTGAACGTGACCTGATAGCCCCTCACCCGTGATACGCTTTTCCTCTTTTTTGATCCCTCCTGATCGGATCTGAAGCGTTTAATTGTGTCCGCCCCGTCAGCGGCGGTATGAACGAAACGACCCGTCGCGGATTCCTCGCGACGAGCGCGGTCGCCGCTGTGGCGCTCGCCGGCTGCTCGGGGGATGCTGCGATCGACCCCGACGAGATCGACGATGGCGACCGCCCAGGACTGGGAGACGAATCCGCTCCGGTCACCGTCACCGTCTTCGAGGATTTTGCCTGTCCGCACTGTCGGCAGTTCAACGTGCAGGTAAAACCGGCGATCGAACGGCAGTACGTCGACCCCGGCGATGTCCGATACCTTCACGCGGACTTTCCGATTCCGGTCGACGAAACGTGGTCCTACGCCATCGGAAGTGCCGCACGCGCGGTCTTCGAGGAAGCCGGGAACGACCCGTTCTGGGACTTCGCAGCGGCGATCTACGAACAGCAAGGAAGTTACTCGTTCGACACCGTTGAATCGGTCGCAGAGGAGACGGCAGATATCGGGGAAGGCGCTCGATCCGCCGCGGAGAACGACGGCCACCGCGAATATCTCGACGAAGAGCGCCAGCTCGGCGATCGCTGGGGCGTCAACGGGACGCCGTCGGTGTTCGTCGAGGACGAACAAGTCGATCTCGACGCGATTGGCGACGCGATCGAATCGCGACTCTGATCGTCCGCGGTCGGATCGGTGTATCCCTATCTTTGGTTCTTATCGCTGCCGTGCGAATCCGTGCGCCCCGTTTCGGCCCTTCGTCGTACCCTTGACCTGCATGAACTCGGCCTTCTTGCGGGCTGTCTCGAAATCGTGCGCGCCGGCGTAGGAGAGTCCGGACCGGATTCCAGCGACGAATTCGTCTAGTCGAGGCCCGACGCCGCCGGTGTACTCGGTGACGGCCTCGACACCCTCCTCGGCCGCGACGCCCCCGTCTTTGTCCTCTCTGTCTTCCGCGGCTGCAGCGGTCGACATCCCGCGAGAGCGCTTGTATCGACCGCCGTCGATCTCGACGATTTCGCCTGGCGATTCGTCGGTCCCGGCGAAGAACCCACCCATCATCACGGCATCGGCACCCGCCAATAGAGCCTTCACCGCGTCACCCGAGGTCCGGATCCCGCCGTCGGCGATCGTCCTCACGTCGCGTCCGCGCGCGGCGGCCGCACATCGATCGACGGCCGTGAACTGCGGGACGCCGAACCCGGTAACCTCCCGCGTCGTGCAATGCGATCCGGGACCGACGCCGACCTTGACGCAATCGGCCCCCGCCGCCGCGAGATCCTCGACGCCCGCCTCCGTGGCAACGTTACCGGCGCAAATCGGCGTCTCCGGAAACCGGTCGGAAAGGGTCTCTGTCGCCTCGATCGTTCGTTCCATGTGGCCGTGAGCGACGTCCAACACCAACAGACTCGCGTCCGCGTCGACGAGCGCCGCCGCACGCGCTTCGTATTGCTCGGCGATGCCGACCGCTCCCGTCGCCGGAACGCCGGCGTCCGTAACCGTCCGAACCATTTGCGCCTGCTCGTCGATCGGGAGGAATCGGTGGACGACGCCGAGTCCGCCCGCCTCCCCGACGGCTCGAGCCATCTCGGCTTCGGTGACAGTGTCCATGGCTGCCGTCACGACGGGCACCGAGAGCGAGAGACCGTCGGCCAGTTCGGTCGTCAGATCCACGTCGTCGCGACTGTCGACCGGCGATCGCTGTGGAACGAGTAACACGTCGTCGTACGAGAGTCCCGTTTCGTAGGGCATACACAAACCCTTCCATCGTAGCAAACCTCGGTATATAAGGGCGTCGGTCGATTCCCCGGCCGGTTCGATGTCCATGATTCAATGGATCGTGGAACGTGGTCGTTTCCCGTTCTATTCGGAATCGAGTGGAAAAGCTAAACCCCCACCGTCCCGAGAAACCGACAATGAACGGAAACAGCTTCGGCCGGCTCTTTCAGGTGACGACCTACGGCGAGAGCCACGGCGAGGCGATGGGGGTCACCGTCTCGGGCTGTCCGGCCGGCGTCGAACTCGACGAGAAGGCGATTCAGCGGGAACTCGATCGCCGAAAACCCGGCCAGTCGAAGATCACGACGAGTCGCGGCGAACCCGACGAGGTTCGGATCAACTCCGGGACGCTCGAGGGGTACACGACCGGCACGCCGATCGGTATGGTCATCCAGAACAAGGACGCCCGATCAGGCAAGTACGAACCCTTCATCACCGCGCCGCGTCCGAGCCACGGCGACTTCACCTATTCGGCCAAGTTCGGGACCAGAAACTGGGGCGGCGGCGGCCGCTCCTCGGCCCGCGAGACCGTCAACTGGGTCGCCGCGGGTGCGGTCGCAAAGCAGGTGATCGAGGGGTCCGAGTACGACGTGCGGATCAAAGCGCACGTCAACCAGATCGGCCACATCGAAGCCCCCGAGGTCTCATTCGAGGAGATGCTCGAACACAGCGAAGAAAACGAGATTCGCTGTGCTCACCCCGAGACTGCCGAGCGAATGCGCGAGTTGATCGACGAGTACCAGGAGGCTGGCGATTCGATCGGCGGCTCGATCGCCTTCGAGGTCCGCGGTGTGCCCCGGGGGATCGGCGCGCCTCGCTTCGACTCGTTCGAGGCTCGACTCGGACGGGCGATGCTCTCGGTGCCGGCGACCACGGCCTTCGAGTTCGGCCTCGGCAAGGAAGCCCGAACGTACGCGGGCAAAGCGCGCAACGACGACTGGACGTTCTACGGTGGCGATCGCGACGACGTCGTCGCCGAGAAGGGCGATCCAGTGCCAGTAGAGAACGACCACGGTGGCCTGCAGGGTGGGATCACGACCGGCTTACCGATCTACGGCGAAGTGACGCTCCACGCGCCGACGTCGATCCCGAAAGAACAGCGGACGGCCGACTGGGAGACCGGGGAAATCGTCGACGACGCGCAAGTCATCGGCCGCCACGACCCGGTCTTGCCGCCCCGTGGTGTCCCCGTCGTCGAAGCCATGCTGTATCTGACCGTGCTGGATTTCATGCTCTTGGGCGGTCGGATCAACCCCGATCGGCTCGACGACGCTTCCGGCGAGTACGACACGCCGTATCACCCCTCGAGTCCCCGAAACGAATAGAGTAGTTCGGTCGGAGACGAACGTGTCACTTCTCGTTCCGACCGAGCCGTATCCACGGAGGCGGCACCGCTGTCCGATAAACCGTCACTTATACTCGTCAACCCTGTTTGGGGGGTATGGCACGCACGTTTCAGGACTCCAGCTCGCTCCTCGAGGCGCTCGAATCCGAATCGTTCGAGCGCTCGCCGGCGCTGGTGGCGAACGCCCACGTCACCGGACTCGGCGTCGCCCGTGCGCTGAAGGAAGCGGACGTTCCCGTGATAGCGATCGATCGGAGTCCCGACGGCGTCGCCCCGCCATCTCGCGCGGTCGATCACGCCGGCCGGGTGACCTATCCGCTCGACGATCCGGAGGGGTTCAAAGAGGACGTCGAAGCGATCGTCAACGCGGTCGGACGTGAAGCCGTCGCCTTCGCCTGTATGGACGAGTGGGTCCACGCCTTCGCGGAAACCGCCCCTGAGGGCGTTCGACTGCCGTTTTCGAGCCCGGACGTCATCGATCGAGTTCTGGACAAAGAGTCGCTGTATGCGACCGCTGAGAAACTCGGCGTTCCCTATCCCGAAACGCACCGTCTGAGCGAGACAAGCGCCGAGCGTGCCGCCGACGAGCTCGGATTCCCGCTGGTGGTCAAACCCGCCCGCAAGCGAGAGTTCGAGGAAGCGATCGGAACGAACGTCGTCGAGGTCAACGACGAAGCGGAATTCGAAGAAATCGTCGTCGCCGCCGACGAGGCGGACATCCGAATCATGGCCCAAGAGCGCGTCGACGTCGAGCGGGGACGCGATCACACCGTCGGTTCGTATGTTCCGCCGGCGGGCGGCGTCGACGAGGCACTGGCTTTCGTCGGCAACCCCGCGGTCCGTTATCCGCTCGCGTTTGGGACGTCGACGCTCGTCGAACGATCGACTCTCCCGACGGTCAGAGAGCACGCGCTCACCGTCCTCGACGAGTGCGGGTACCACGGCATCAGCGAAGCCGAATTCGTCTACGATCAAAATCGGGAGACGTACGTTCTACTCGACGTCAACACGCGCCCGTGGAA
>CAZLHT010000129.1:0-5066 GCA_964559185.1 uncultured Natronomonas sp. | reverse complement strand
CCTCACAGAACAGCCAGCCCGCCGACGACGGCCAGCCCGCCCAATCCGACACAGACGAGCCAGAAGGGAACGCGCTCGACGAGACGCATCAGCGCGTCGATCGTGACATAGCCGACGACGGCACTGGTGGCGAGCGCGACGAGCGCGACGGTCGGTGAGAGACCGGGCAGCCCGCCGCCGGAGACCACGACGAGGACGGCCGCGCCCAGACTCGCCGGAATCGATAACAGAAACGAGAGTCGGAGTGCGGCTGGACCGTCGTAGCCCCGCAACAACAATACGCTGACCGTCGTTCCCGACCGGGAGATACCGGGGAGGATCGTCAGCCCCTGGAGGCCGCCGACGAGCACCGTATCGACGAGCGTCGGCGTCTCCTTCAGCTGGAGGTCGACAGCTTCGCTCGCGCGCTGGAAGAGTCCGGTGAGGACCAAGAGCCCGCCGATCACCGCGATGAAGAGCCCGCCCGCCAGCCCCGAGACCGCCTCCCGCAGCGTGAGATACAGCGGGATACCGACGATCCCGGTCGCCGCGCTCGCGAGGACGATGAACGTCGTCTCGGCGTTCCGTTGGCCGTATGCCGTCTGCGGTCGCCAGTCGGGAACAGACCGAAGGGCAGCCGCGATATCCGCACGGTAATACAGCGAGGCCGAGACGATTGTTCCAACCTGGACGAACAGCGCGAGATCGACCGCGACGACGGGATCGATATCGGAGACGAGCGTGACGACGATCGAGACGTTCCCCTGACTGGAGATCGGCAGCCACTCGACGATCCCCTGAACGAGGCCGATAAGGAGTGCAACGAGGAGTTCGGCGCGGTTCACGTGGCGTTACTGCTGTGGGTCGGTAGAAAACACCAGCGGTTTTTCGGACGCCCGGTCGCACCCAGACCGTGCGAACGTCGTCTCGACTCATCGCGATCGGAAAGGTGGTCGTTGAGAGGACTGTCTCCACGACGGGGCGGTCGATGCGGAGAACTGGTTACAGCGATCGGGGTCGCAACTCATTGGCGCTCATCGAGATGGTCGTGACGAACGATCCCGAACAAACGCTCCGGCATTCTATCGCATCGATCCGTGCGAGTTTCGATCCGACCAGATCACCTCGTCGTTACAGCGCTCAGAGATCCACGAGAGAGTCGTCAAGAGTACCTCGACCGACATACACGATCCGTCTCGGCCTTGTTGGATCAGCCATGGGACGACGTTGAATCCATCCTTTTCGGACGGCGATGCGGCGCTTATCGGCAATTGACGATCTCTCTTTCCTCAGGGAGAGTCGATGACGTCAATTCCGCCTGAACAGCTTGGTTGGCCACTATGACAATAGAACGATTTTTGTGATTTGCCATACGGATGTACAGTAATACAGCTTTGGAGGAGTCGGAATGACTATTCTTGACGGCGACGGCGGCTATTCGGCGTCGTCACCATCATTGATGTGCTGGTTGTTTTGTTCGTGGTCGCGATCGTGGTTGCAGGTGCCGCCCTCGTCTTTTCGGACGATTCCCGCCAGTACGGAATCGGGGTACATGTCGGAAGATACGGATCCGTCCGAGACGTGTGCTGTTCCCGCCGGTTTCAGTTTCGAATATCTGTTGAGACAGTGGTCCCTGTGTGTACGAGACGCATGCGGAACGGTTTTCACCGTTGCGGTGGCTGGCACACATAATGCAATGGGTGATGTGGCGTGAACGTGCTTGACGACGACGGGAACCTCTTCGGCGTCGTCAACGTCATCGACGTACTGGTCGTCCTCTTCGTCTTCGCCGTCGTCGTCGCGGGTGCGGCGCTCGTGTTGGGCGAGCCTGAGCCGGAACCCGAACTCGAAACGACCTACGCGACGGTCGATCTCGGCAATCAATCGGCGGCGATCGTCGACGAACTCAACGAGGGCGATTCGTACAGTCCGAACGCGCAGAACACGCTGACGATCACCGATCTTCACTTCACGCCGGAGGGCGATCAGACCAGAGCGATCGCGCGCGTCGAACTCGAAGGCGAAATCCAAGACGGCGCGGTCGTCTACGACGGCGCACCGGCGCGGCTCGGTCGCACGCTCGCGATCGTCACGAACCGGTATCGGGTCGAGGGGGCGATCCAGCGCGTCGGCGGCTCCCAAGATCTCGAACGCGGGCGGACACAGCTCGTCATCGAGGACACGATCGATATCGACGAGTCCGAGGCGCTCGCCGTGGGCGATGAGATCCGCCTCGCGGATCGGCCGGCCGCAACCGTCGAATCGGTCACGCGCTATCGGACGAACGATCCCGATCAGATCCGCGTGTTCGTCGGGTTATCCGTCGAATCGCTGACGGACGGTGACACGCCGCGGTACGGCTCGACGCTGATTCAGCGGGGCTCGACGCTCGCCTTCGATGGCGAGGGCTATTCCCTCGACGGGCAGATCAGGGATGTCGGGACCGTCGAAGAGCCCGGCACAGCGTCGACTCGGACGGTCACATTGGGTCTTTCGGAGGTCCGAGAGAGTACCGCCGAGGGAATCACCCCCGGATTGAGAGAGACCGCTGGAGGGGAGACGACCGCCGAGATCACCGACGTCGAAACCGAGCCCTCGACGGTCATTTTGACCTCCGAAAGCGGCGACCTTCGCGTCCACGAGCATCCGATCAATCGGGACGTGACGATCACCGCCGAGCTGTCGGTCAGAGAGACGACGACGGGTGTCCGGTTCAAGGGTGATTCGCTGAGACAGGGGGACAACGTCACCCTCGATCTTGGCGTGACGACGATCGAGCCGACGATCGAACGGATCGGATCCGGGTGAATGACGTGAGCACGAAGAGGTCCGAACGGTTGCTCGAAGGCTCTCGGCTCTATTGCGGCGTAACCGGCGCGGGTGAGCGGCTCGCGGCGTACATCCGCGGGTCGTTTCTGTACCGGTGGCTGACCGCCGAACCGGATCCGGGGGTAATCGTCATCGATCTCAGAGAGACCTGGACCGTCGGGCCGTTTATCGTGATCTTGAATTGGATGTTCGGTGCGACCAGTCGGGCCGCCGGAGGGTCGCGACTGATCACGTACGCGAACGCGCTGTGGAACCGAACGCTCGAAGCCCCGATACGTATGGCGGGTTTTACCGCTCTTTTCGTGGCCGTGCTAGCGGTCTTTTCTTCACTGTTTCTGGATCAAACCGCTGCATTGCTCTTTGCGGGCGGACTCGTCGTCGGGACGCTTGCGCTCTTTGAGACTCGATCGTGGGCGGAGTTACGCGAGACTCGTCCAGTGGAACTTCTCATCGCCGCACTTGAACCACCTGTACCGCACTCACAGGACGGCCAGCCCGCCGACGACGGCCAGCCCGCCCAATCCGACACAGACGAGCCAGAAGGGAACGCGCTCGACGAGACGCATCAGCGCGTCGATCGTGACATAGCCGACGACGGCACTGGTGGCGAGCGCGACGAGCGCGACGGTCGGTGAGAGACCGGGCAGCCCGCCGCCGGAGACCACGACGAGGACGGCCGCGCCCAGACTCGCCGGAATCGATAACAGAAACGAGAGTCGGAGTGCGGCTGGACCGTCGTAGCCCCGCAACAACAATACGCTGACCGTCGTTCCCGACCGGGAGATACCGGGGAGGATCGTCAGCCCCTGGAGGCCGCCGACGAGCACCGTATCGACGAGCGTCGGCGTCTCCTTCAGCTGGAGGTCGACAGCTTCGCTCGCGCGCTGGAAGAGTCCGGTGAGGACCAAGAGCCCGCCGATCACCGCGATGAAGAGCCCGCCCGCCAGCCCCGAGACCGCCTCCCGCAGCGTGAGATACAGCGGGATACCGACGATCCCGGTCGCCGCGCTCGCGAGGACGATGAACGTCGTCTCGGCGTTCCGTTGGCCGTATGCCGTCTGCGGTCGCCAGTCGGGAACAGACCGAAGGGCAGCCGCGATATCCGCACGGTAATACAGCGAGGCCGAGACGATTGTTCCAACCTGGACGAACAGCGCGAGATCGACCGCGACGACGGGATCGATATCGGAGACGAGCGTGACGACGATCGAGACGTTCCCCTGACTGGAGATCGGCAGCCACTCGACGATCCCCTGAACGAGACCGATCAGGATCGCAACGAGGAGTTCGACGCGGACGTCGGCCGTGACGGCGGCGAGGGGGTCGTCGCGGACATCGGGGAGATGGGCGGGCAAGCCATCTTCGTTCGCACGGTCGTCTCCGACCCCGACGCGGTCGCCTCCATGCTCGAACGGACGGTCGAGGCGTTCGGGACGCTCGAATACGCGTTGAACAACGCCGGTATCCGTGGCGAACGCCACGAAATACACGAGTATCCGCTCGAGGGGTGGAATGACGTCATCGACGTCAACCTGAACGCGGTCTTCGATTGTCTGCGACGGGAGGCTCGCCACATGGCGGAGCAAACGGGCGGTGGCGTCATCGTCAACACGGCCTCGGTAGTCGGGGAGTCCGGTCTCCCGCTCGGGGCCTCCTACGCCGCGGCTAAACACGGGGTTCTCGGGCTGACTCGATCGGCCGCGTTGGACTAAGCGAAGTACGACGTCCGCGTCAACGCCGTCTGTCCGGGCTACATCGAGACGCCGTTGGTCTCGCGCTCGGACGGCGACCGTGTTCTCGACGAAGACACGCTCGCGGATCACGCTGAGTCAAATCCCCTCGCGCCTCGCCCTTTCATTCCACCAGGAACGTGGTTTGATTACAGTTATCTAGCGTCATCGGAGTCAGCGCCACAGACACACCACCATTTCAATTATTTTTCTGCTGGAAAGCAAGAATCACCGTGCAGACACACACCACAGTTTCAATCGTTCTGAGATTGTGGCTGGTGGGGGAACCTCGGTGGCCGTATTCATCAGACCATCTACTCTCACGCTATTCGGTCCCGGCACCTGAAAGCACACACTACCGTTTCAATCGTTTATCAGTCTGGTCGCATTTTGACATCCTCCAGTGCGCGTACTTCGGCCAGTGCCGACTGGACAGTGTCTAGGTTAACTGCGAGTCCTTATTCGTAGTAGATCCCACCCGCACGGCCTTCGTTGAACCTGATGCGATTCAAAATTCCGAGCATCGTC
>CAZLHT010000128.1:2042-5069 GCA_964559185.1 uncultured Natronomonas sp. | reverse complement strand
GCTTTGAGTGTATCGTCTCTGATTACGATATGCTGGAGATAAACGGCATCGAATTTCTCCAGACTGTTCGTTCCACGCATCCGGATCTCCCGTTTATTCTATTCACCGGTAAAGGCAGTGAGGAGATCGCCAGTGAGGCGATCACTGCTGGAGCAACTGATTATCTCCAAAAACAGCACGGAACGGAACAGTACCAACTGCTTGCCAACCGGATTCAGAATGCGGTTGAGAAATATCGTAGTAAAACAGCAGCCACTCGGTCTGAAGAACGATACCACAACCTTGTCGATACTGCGCCGATTCCGATCCTCCTGTTTGATCCGGACGGCCAGTTAGTGTACGCTAATGAGGCAGCTGTGGAGTTTCTGAATGCCGACTCGCACACAGAGATAGAAAACGAACCGTTCACTACCTTTCTCCATCCCGAGGATCGAGAAACTTCCCAATCCCGGTTTCAACAACTCATGAATGAGAAAACGCCAGCCCCCGAGATAGAGTATCGCGTTCGAACTGTGGATGGGAAAATCAAGCAAGCGACGGTCGCGACTGCATACGGATACTATCAGGGAGAGCAAGTCGCACAAGCGATGATACATCACTAAATCTGAATAGCGCACACTGGTTTGGTATCCGTGGAGAGACTCTATGGCGTTTTAAACGCCAGATCTGCAATATAAGCGCTGTGTATGCAGCAGACCGTTCCTATCACATACCGAGAGTTTCAACGGAGCCAAATAATAGAATTCGTATAAATCGGGGAGATTCTGGCGGGACCACACTACGACCCATGACCACAATTATCAAATACGATTGCTAACGAACACCGAACATGAAGGTCGCGTTCTGCATCTACGACGGGATGACGGTGCTCGATATCGTCGGGGCGTACGATCCGATCACCCGACTCGACCGGATGGAATTCGTCCCGCTGGAGTGGGACATCTGCGCACGAACCGAACGGGTGAACGCCGACGAATTGGATCTCGGCGTCGACCGAATCGCCCCCGACCTCGGCGAGTACGACCTCGTCGTGTTACCAGGGGGGCTCGCGACCCGCGAACTCAGACACGACCGCGAGTTCGTCGAGTGGATCGAGACGGCGGCCTCATGTGAGTATCTGACTTCCGTCTGTACGGGCAGCCTGCTTTTGGGTGCCGCGGGCTTCCTCGAGGGAAGGCGGGCGACGACCCACCCGAACGCGTTCGAAATCCTCGAGGAATACGCCGAAGTCGTCGACGACCGCGTCGTCCGGGACGGCAACGTGATCACGGGACGCGGGGTGTCCTCGTCGATCGACCTCGGGCTGTACGTCGTCGAACTCCTCTCGGACGCGGAGACGCGGAGGGCAATCGCGACACAAATGGACTATCCCTACGGCGGGGCGGTCTTCGACGACGTTTAGCGAACGATAGCGAGCGAACCTCGCCGCGATCGGCGCGTTCAAGGAACCGTACATCCAGTATCGAGTATGCTCCGGCTCGCGGTCGCGACGGACGCCGAAACGCTCACGCGAATCCGCGAGCCGCTCGCCGAGCGGGAGATAGAGGCGACGTACGTGCCGACCGAGGAGCGAGCGCAGCCGCTCTCGGAACCGCTCGTCGACGGCGAGGAGGAGTTCGACGTCGGGTTCGTCTATCCGTCGCGACCGATGGAGGGCGGCGTCGCCGACGCGCTCTTGGACGTCCCGTGGGTCAACGACCGGGAGGCGATCTTGCGCAGCCGAAACAAGGCGGGGACGCTCGCCAGACTCGGGCGGGCGGGTATTCCGACGCTCGAAAGCGTCTACGTCTCGAACCCGGTCGGCGAGGCCGAGCTTCGGGCGGTCTTCGAGCGGCTCGACCCGCCGGTCGTCGTCAAGCCCAACTCCACGACCCGTGGGAGGGGAATCGCGAAGGCCCACGACGTCGATTCGTTCCTCGGGATCTGCGATTACCTCTCGCTCGTTCACGACTACCGCGCGATCGACGACCGCTCGTTTCTCGTCCAGGAATTCCTCCCCGACGCCCGCGATTTCCGGGCGATGGTCGTCGACGGCGAGTTCGTCGGCGCGGTCGAACGGCGACTCTCGACGGCCGACCGCGCCGCCGGCCGCTGGAAACACAACGTCCATCGGGGGGCGACGGCCGAGGGCGTCGAGCTATCCGAGAAGCTCCGACGACTCGCGGAGCGAGCCGCCCACGAACTCGAGATCGACTGGCTGGGTGTCGATCTGCTCGTCTCGGGCGATCGGGCCGTCGTCAACGAGACGAACGCCCGGCCGACGGTCGACGACGCCACGAAGTACGAGCCGGGGTTTTACGACCGGCTGGCGGCGCTGATACGGCGGACCGCCGAAGGCTCGGGTTCGCACTGAAGCCCGCGGGACGAGACGGGATAGTGCGTGTCGGCGGTGAGAACGGTCCACGACTCGGGGAGAACGATTATCGCGGCGGCCCGCGTCGGGACGACGTATGGTACGCGTACCGTACGTCGAGCGGGACGACCTCGATCCGGAGTACAGAGATCTCATCGACTCGACGCTGCAGCCGGAGAAGACCCTCAACCTGAACCGGGCGCTCGGGAATAACCTGGAGGTGCTACGCGGGTTCCGGGAGTTCTTCGGGGCCCTTTGGAACCACTCTGGGCTCTCCGACCGGCAGCGAGAGCTCGCCATCTTGAACGTCGCCGCCGAAGTCGGCTCGGAGTACGAGTGGCAACAGCACGTGCGAGTCGGCTCGGGCGTCGGCCTCTCGCCCGAGGAGATCGCCGCCATCGCGCGCGACGATCGCAGCCCCTTCGACGACGCCGAGCGAGCCCTCGCCGCGTACGCGAGGGCGGCCGCCCGCGGACGCGTATCCGACGCGCTTCACGCCCACCTCCGCGAGCACTTCGACGACGAGGCCCTCGTCGGCGTGGCGACGATCGCCTCCAGCTACGTCGGGGTGGCGCGGCTGCTCGACGCGCTCGAGATCGACTTCGAATCGGGCGAGGCGTTCGTCGGGTGGGAACCGCAATAGCGCGTGCTACGCGAGGGAAAAGACGAGCGAG
>CAZLHT010000128.1:0-1942 GCA_964559185.1 uncultured Natronomonas sp. | reverse complement strand
TGTTGAACGACGCCGACGCCGAGTGTTCGTCGACGCGCGCCGGCAGCTCGATACGCTCTTCGTACTCGCTCGTCCCCGTCGACGCGGCGATGGTGAGGTATCGTCCGTCGCACTTGATCCGGATGGCATCCTTCTCGACGCCGGGAAGGTCCGCGACGACGCGGAGTTCCTCGTCGGTCTCGTAGATGGAGACGTGGGCGTCGCCGCCGAAGCCGGCGTCGCCGGCCTCGAAACCGCCCGCCATCCCTTCCATCATCCGCTCGATCTCGCTGAAGATGTCGTCGAATGGGTCGTCGCGGTCGTCGCGTCGCATGCCCGTCGGTATGAGTGACGCCGGCAAAAACCTTCTGTCCCCGGCGAGGGGGCGAGCGTTCGAATTCGTCCCGTCGCGTTCGAGGTCGTCACTCGTCGGTCGCGAGTCGATAGGCGGCGTTGATCGTCGTCTCGGCGGCCGAACAACAGTCGTCCCAACTCGTGTACTCGGCCTCGCTGTGGCTTTTCCCGTCTTCGCTCACCGCGAATACCATGCCGGTATCCATGAGTTCGCTCGCGTGGGTGGCGTCGTGGCCCGCGCCGCTGACGATCCTCATGCCGTCGAGTTCGAGCGCGTCCACCGCCCGCCGGACGGCTCCGACGCAGCGGTCGGCGAACTCCACCGGCTCGACGAACATTCGCGTTTCATACGCCCACTCGAGTCCCTCACGATCGGCAGCGGCCTCGGCTTCCGCGAGGACTCGGTCGCGACCCGCCCGAACGGTGTCCGCGCTCGGATCCCGGATGTCCCACGTGAACGTCACCTCCTCCGGGATGACGTTGATCGAATTGGGTTCGGCCTCGATCGAGCCGACCGTCCGATCGCCGAGGGTGCCGGGGAGCCGTCGAATCCCCATGATCACGTCCGACGCGGCGACGAGGGCGTCGCTGCGGTGGTTCATCGGCGTCGGTCCCGAGTGGTCGGCCTCGCCGCGGAACGTGATCGCACCCCACGAAAATCCGACGATGCCCGTCACGATGCCGACGTCGGCGTCGTTCGCTTCGAGGTAGGGCCCCTGCTCGACGTGGAGTTCGAGATACGCCTCGTAGTCGTACCGTGGTTCGGCGGGCGTCGAGCCCTTGTACCCGATTCGGTCGAGTTCCGCTTCGAGGACGGCACCGTCGTCGTCGGTTTTGGCGTACTCCGTTTCGAGATCGTGAACGCCGGCCCACACGCCCGAACCCTGCATGGCGGGCTGAAACCGCGACCCCTCTTCGTTGGTCCAGTTGACGACCTCGATCGGGTGCGCCGTCTCGATCCCCTCGTCGTCGAGCGCTCGAACCAGCTCGAGGGCGGCGAGGACCCCCAACGCCCCGTCGTAGATGCCCCCGTTCGGCTGCGAATCGAGGTGTGAGCCGACCAACACGGTCCCGGCGTTCGGGTCGGTCCCTTGCGGCGACCGAAGGTGTTGCCGAACGCGTCGACGCGGACATCGAGCCCCGCCGCCTCCAGGCGCTCGCAGAACCAATCGCGTGCCCGCCGATCGGCCTCCGAAAGCGCGAGACGATGGAGACCGCCGCCGTCTGTACCCCCGATTTCGGCCTGGGCTTTCATCGTCGAGACGAAACGGTCCCAATCCAGAGAGAGTGGCATGCGACAACGATCCACACTCGCGAGGCTTAGTTCTTCGTGGGGTCGCACATCGTCTGCGTGTACATTCTTTCTGCATTCCAGACGTCAGTTGGGTGGACTTCGAATCTCTTCCCGTACCGAAAACCCTTGTAGTCGTCTCCCGTCCGTACTCCACGAACGAATGTCAGAGACACTCATCGAGGCGGTCTCGGCCAGAGAAATACTGGATAACCGCCTCGAACCAACGCTCAGAGTGACCGTCGAAACGACCGACGAACGCGCCGTCGCCGACGTTCCCTGCGGTCGATCCCGCGGCGACGCCGAAGCCGTCGATCT
>CAZLHT010000127.1:0-5096 GCA_964559185.1 uncultured Natronomonas sp. | reverse complement strand
CGCGGGCTCGAAGCCGAGGTCGTTGATCTCGGCCTGCCCGGAGCCGCGGGTGTCCCCCGTGACGGCGACCTTCCACTTTCGCGGGAGGTTCGAGTGCTCGTCGTTGCCCTTGAACGTCTCGTGGAGCTCTTCGATGACCGGCCACGCGTCGATGTGCTCTTTCGCGTCCCGGCCGGCGACGGGCGATCCCACGATGTTGCGCCATGAATCGCCGCACGCCTGAATGGTCGAGAGGCCGTTGGCCTCGAGCTTCTCGAAAATGTCGGGGATGTCTCCCAGTTGAATCCAGTGAAGCTGGACCGACTGTCTGGTCGTCCAATCGCAATACGCGCCGCCGAATTCGGGGTTCTCGACGGGACCGCGAGCGTACTCGGCGGCGATTTCGCCGATGGCGCGGAGTTGATCGGGCGTCAACCGACCGTTCGGCGTCCCGATCCGCATCATGAAGTACGACTCCTGACCCTTGCGCTGGTGGTACAACCCCCACCACTTGAATCGCTCGAACCACGCGTCCCGTTCGTCGTCGGGGATCGAGCTCCATCCCTCCTCGGCGAATCGATGGAGGTGGTCACGGATCTCCGTCCCGTAGACCTCGTCTTTCCAGCCTTCGACCTTGCTCGGCATATATCGGTTCAACACGTCCCGAACATATACGGCCGCCCGTCGCGTCAATCCTCCCCGCAGCTCGTCTTTACCGGGTATTATTGCTGATTATTCGATCGATGTGGCGAGCCGTTGCCGGCGACCGGGAACGTGAACGCTTCCCGGATCGACGGCGAGGAAGCGCTCGTCTCCGCCCGGATCGATCACTCGACCGAGCGTCAGCCAGTCAGTAACGCCGCTCTCGCCGCACTCGATACAATGCCCCGCGATCCGTCCCTCGATGTTCGGGGGATCGACGCCGATTTCGACGAATCCCTCGGCGAGGAAGTCCGCCAGCTCGCACGAACAGAAATCGTGGCGTGCGAGCCACCAGAGTTCGCTGACGTTGATCTCGCGGGCGTCGTTGACGCTCAACCACGCGCCGTCGTCGAGTTGGTGCACCGAGGTCGGCATGAAAACCGATAGGTGCGTGCTCCCGGTAAGCCCTCCGACCCCGACAACGACTACCGAATGTCGGCAAATCGACGACACAGGTTTCGGTGGAAAGTCCGAGAGTGCGGTGGGATCGGGAAAAGCCGAGCGTCGAAGATAGGGGCAGTACCGTCCGGAAGACGGGACTTCGGGTAGCGTTTACGGGTGCAGCGGCTCTTAAGGCCATCTGTAGTATACGGGGAGGTGATGACAGATCGACAGCGGGAGACGACGCGGCAACACACCTCCGCCGACGTCGCTCCCGAACTGTACGAGGAGGACTCGCGATGACAGGACAACTCGAGAACGTGGACGGAGAATCGGTCGACACCAGTCACCTCGATACCGTCGAGGACGGATGCGGCTGTACGGAGATCTGGGAGCACCTCTCGGACGAGCGCGAGGACGAGTGAAGCCCACACCCGTGGCGAGACGTTTTTGACCCCCGTCGCCGTATCGGGGCACGATGAACGACCAGCCGGGTAGGGGCCCGCCCACGGATCGGGAATCGCCGGTCGGTGAACCGGTCATCCGCCGCGATCCACAGGTCGCCGGCGAGAAAGCCGTCCGATTCGACCCAGATGACCCCGACAGCCTCGAGGAAGCGGCGGAAACCGTCCGTCGGTTCGCGTCCAACACCGCAGGTAGCGAGGACAACGTGTACATGCTTCGGGGCGCGGCGGCGTGTGCCGCACTCGTTCGCGGGACCGGATCGTACAAGGTCGCCGCCGAACGGGCGGACGGAGAGGCGACGGTTTCGTTTATCAGAAAGTGGGCCAGAGTTCACGATTTGCCCCGGTCGATCCGTCGCCACGTCGCGCTCGGGGAAATCGCGCCGACAGCGGCGAAACACATCGCCCGTGTCTCCGGGGAATCACGCTTTCTGCTCGCGTGGGCGGCGCTGGATCACGGACTGACCGTCCGGGAGATTCGCTCGATCGCCTCGCGCGTCAACGAAGGCACGAGCGTCGAGGCGGCGCTCGCCGCCGAAGGGACCGATCTCGGACAGCTTTCGATATCATTGCCGCCCGAGACGTACCGCGAACTCCGCCGTCGCGCCGCCCTGAAGGAGACCGACCCCGACGAGATCATCGATCGAGCACTCACCGCGTATCTCTAACCGAAAGGATTTATCACCGTCAGAGGTTAGGTTCTGCTGTGGGCCGATAGCTCAGTCCGGCAGAGCGTCTGGCTTTTAACCAGACGGTCGGGGGTTCAACTCCCCCTCGGCCCGTATTCCGGCGGGAGCACTCCATCGTTCGAAGGAGATGAATCCACGAATCGAGCCGTGAACAATGATTTAAGGCCGCTCCGCCTCCCTGGTTTCGCATGGACTACGATCTCGCTATCGAGAACGCACCGACGACGATTCCGGGGGGAACCGGCGTTCTTCTCATCCATCCGAGCACTGGCGAAACTGACCGAATCGACACCGAGTTTCTGAGGACCGATACCGATCGAATTCTCGTCATCTCGACTCGAACCACCGCCCGCGAGGTCCAGCAAAAGCTGGAGTACTACGACGTGGACGAGACGAAAGCGGATATCCTCGACACGCTGTCGGTAGAACGCGGATACTCGCGGCGCTCGTCGGAACACGTCCATTACGTCTCCGCACCCGACGACCTCGAAGGGATCATCGCGGCCACCCGCGAGTTCCTCACGAAACACGAGGGAAAACGTCGAATCAGTCTGGATTCGGTGACGGAATTGGCGTACTACGCCGACGAAACGCGAGCGCGAGAGACGATCGTCGAGTTGCTCGATCTTCTCGAGGAGTACGACGCCGTCGGATTGTTCCACCTCTCGGAGGAGGTTCACGACGAGGCCGACGTCGAAGCCTTCAAGTCGCTTTTCGACGGAATCGTCCACCTCGACGCCGACGGAAACGTCGAAACGGAATTTTAACTCGTACAGGTAAGTCCCCATCCTCAAGGCACGAGCGGCGAGAACCGCGAGTGAGTGGGGTGGAGTCGTTCACTCGGCCGTAGGGGCTGGAAGACAGCGCCGAAAGAACGGGTTATCCGTTCGACCTCAGTAGAACTCGCGGACGAGATCCATCGCGTTCTCGGGGGCACCGTTCGGAATATCCGTCATCGGCGCTTCGACACCCTCGCGTTTTTCGTAGCCGACCGAGTCTTCATCCCGATAGATGACGCCCTGATACTCCTTATCGCGGTCGAGAATGAGTTCCTTGGCGGCGTCGTAATCCGACTGGTCGTGATCGAACTCCTCGTCGCCGACGTCGACGATCGAATCGCGGAAGTAGTCGTAGGTGTCGACGTCGTTGAAAGTTACGCACGGCGAGTAGACGTTCACGAAGCCGAAGCCGTCGTGTTCGATCGCTTTCTGGACGATTTCGGCGTGTCGCTGCGAGTCGGAGGAGAAGGATTGTGCGATGAACGTCCCGCCGGCGGCGAGCGCAAGTGCGAGCGGATTGACCGGCTGCTGGTTCGTTCCGCTGGGTGAGGTCGACGTTTCGAAGTCCTCCCGCGAAGTCGGGGAGAACTGTCCCTTCGTCAGCCCGTAGATCCGGTTGTCCATGACGACGTAGGTCATGTCGACGTTTCGACGGACGGCGTGGACGAAGTGCCCGGCCCCGATCGAGTAGCCGTCACCGTCGCCGCCGGCGACCATCACTTCGAGTTCGGGGTTCGCGATCTTCACGCCGGTACCGACCGGCAGGGCGCGGCCGTGGATGCCGTGCAGCGCGTAGCTGTGCATGTACGTCCCGATCTTACCGGAGCAGCCGATTCCGGCGACGATGAACGTGTTGTCGGGGTCGTTTCCGGTCTCGGCGAGTGCTTTCATCATGCCGTTCATCGTCCCGAAGTCGCCGCATCCGGGACACCACGTCGGCTGTTTGTCGGATTTGAAGTCGGTGAATCGAATGTCGGTGCTCATGGTCAGGCCTCCACCTCCGCCGGTTCGCCGAGGACGGCTTTGATCTCCCCGGCCAGTTCGTCCGCTTTGAATCGGACGCCGTTATACTTGTTGATGCGTTTCACGCGAGAGAGAGCGTCGTATTCGACGAGGTCGGCGAACTGCCCCGTCGCGTTACACTCGACGACGATCGTCTCGTCGGCCGCCTCGATATCCGCCGTGAGGTCCGGTCGCGGGAAGACGTACGGAACCGAGAGGAACCGCACGTCGATGTCGTCCGCCTCGACGAACGCCATCGCCTCGCGCATCGCGCCCTCGTTCGAACCCCACGAGATGACGAGTGCATCGGCGTCTTCGTCGCCGAACTCCCGGTAACTCCAGTCTTCCTCGTTCTGTGCGGTTTCGACCTTTCGCTCGCGTTTGTCGACCTGCTCGATTCGCATATCGGTGTCTTCGGTCCGCCGACCCAACTCGTCGTGTTCGAGACCCGTCGACATGTGCGCGCCGCCTGCCGTTCCGGGGAGGGATCGCGGGCTGACCCCGTCGTCGGTGAGCGCGTGCGGCTGGAACTGCTCCTTCTCGTTTTGCCACTCGCCGATCGCGTCCTCGTCGACGACCTTGCCGCGATCGATCTCGACGGCGTCCATATCGAACTCCTCGGGGGAGAACGTCTGTTCGGTGACCGCGAGCGCGAGATCTCCGGTAAGATACACCGGGATCTGGTATTTTTCGGCCAGATTGAACGCCTCGATCGTCTTGTGGAAACACTCCGCGATGGTGGTCGGAGCCAGAATGAATCGGGCGATTTCGCCGTGACCACCGTAGAGCATCTGGTTGAGATCGCCCTGTTCCTGTTTCGTCGGCATCCCGGTCGAGGGACCGGAGCGCATGACGTTACAGATGACGAGCGGCGTCTCGGAGGTGGCCACCAACCCGAAAGTTTCCGTCATCAGGTCGATGCCGGGACCCGACGTCGCGGTCATCGATCTCGCTCCCGCACGCGCGGCACCGAGCGCCATGTTCACGGCGGAGAGTTCGTCTTCGGCCTGGACGACGATCCCGCCGTAGTTCTCGATACGGCCCTTCAGATACTCCATCACGTCCGTCGCGGGCGTGATCGGATACCCGGAGTAGAACCG
>CAZLHT010000126.1:0-5118 GCA_964559185.1 uncultured Natronomonas sp. | reverse complement strand
AACTCACCCGCGATTACCTCCGCAGTCTCACCCGTCGCGGGACCTCGAAGGTCGATGCCTTCGTCACCGTCCTGACGACGGACGATTACCGCGTGCAGGTTCAGCCCGTCGCCTATACGACGAAATCCGCGGATCACAGCCAAGAGCGCGCCGTCCGAAAGGAGATGGTCGGCCTCGTCAAGGAAGCCGCCGCCGAGCGGACCTTCGAGGGACTCGTTCTGAGTATCGTCGAGGGCCGGCTGTCCTCTGCGATCTACAACGAGGCGAAGACGATCTATCCGCTTCGCCGCGTGGAGGTTCAAAAGACCCGACTCGAGGCCCGTCCCGAGGAGGTCGCCGCCGAGGAGGAAGCGGCGGTCGACGTCGAGGACGAAGACGAGTCAGAGGAGTAATCACACGCTGTCCATCGCAAACGCTTTTGTCGAGCATTTCTTTCGGCCAACGTTCGAGCGACGGCACCGTCCCGAGTTTCGACATCGGAACCCCCCAACCGATATCGAGACCCGATAACTGATATGCGCCCGCCGCGACGGTAGGCGTATGCTCGTCACGCTCGAGGGGATCGATGGCGGCGGTAAAACGACGGTCCTCGAGGCGCTTCGAAAGACGCTTCCGGAGGAGGGGACCGTCTTCACCCGCGAACCGACCGACTCGTGGTACGGCGACGCAGTCAATCGATCGATCGGCGACGACGATGCCGATTGTCTGGCAGAACTATTTCTCTACACCGCCGACCACGCCGATCACCTCTCGCGGGTAGTCCGGCCGGCGCTCGACTCCGATCTCCTCGTCGTTTCGGACCGATATTCGGATTCGCGGTTCGCCTATCAGGGGGCGACACTTTCCGGAACGATCGACGATCCGATGGAATACGTCCGATCGATCCACGAGCCGTTCACTAGGCCGCCAGACGCAACGCTGTATTTCGATCTCCCGCCCGAACTCGGCGCAGAACGGGCGGGTGCGACCAACAAATTCGAAACTGCGGCGTATCTCGAACGTGTACAGGCGAACTACGAGCGGCTCATCGACGCCGAACCCGACCGCTTTCATCGACTCGATGCGACGCGATCGCGGGAGGGGGTCGTAAAGTCGGCTCGACAAATCGTCTCGAGACTGTCGGAGTGACCCGTTCGAGCTTCGATCGCGTTCGAGGACTGATATCTCGGGCACCGAAGATTCCGGCGACGGTCGATGCGGACTAGCGAAAGCGGATGACGACTACGCGACAGGGGACCCCGGTGACGATTTTGCGCTCGGTCGATTGCGAACACCGGCGGGTGCCGGTCAATCGATTACTCACTCCAGACAGATGTACGTTTTCGTGTCCTTGATCTCATCGAGATCGCGGATCCGAGCGGCTACCGAATTGATGATGTCGTAGACTTCGTCGGCTTCCGTCTCGACGATGATGTCGAAATCGCCAGCGACGACGTTGACGGCGGTCACGTGGTCAAGGTTTCCGAGCGTCTTCGATAGCGCCTCGGCCCGTCCCGTCGTTGACTTCACCATGATGAACGCCCGAACCATGTCATCTTATGGCATGCAATGGCGAAAAGTCTTTCCCGGTCGTTTTCGTCGATTTGCGGGAAATCGGATCCGCCATCGTACCGTCGTTCTCCAACCATGTCAGGGAGTAACATTCTTGAGTCCGCTCGTCGTAGGAATTTCCATGAACTTCGTTATCGTCGGTGCCGGCCGGGTCGGAATGCGAACCGCTCGAGTGCTTCGAGAGGAAGACCACGAGGTCGTCATCATCGAACCCGACGTGACGAAAGCCGAGCGGCTCCGTCAGGAAGGGTTCGAGGTCGTCGAAGGCGACGGTAGCGACGAAACCACGTTACTCGAGCGGGATCTCGATTCAGTCGACGGGATCGCCGCGCTATCCGGTGACCTCGTCGTCAATTTCATCGTCTGCATGATCGGCAAACGACACGGCTGTCGGACCGTTCTCCGAGTCGACGACGACGATCACGAATACGTCATCGGTAAGTACGCAAGCGACGTTGATGAAGTAATCTACCCCGAACGACTCGGCGCGATCGCCGCGAAGAACGCGCTGGTCGGGGGAAGCGTTCGAGCCGTCGCCGACATCGCCCGAAACCTCCAGCTCGTCGAACTCACCGTCACGCCCGGATCGCCGATGCGAGGCTACTCGCTATCGGAACTCGAGTTGCCAGCCGATTCACGCGTCCTCGCGTTCGGCAAGGAGGGGGATCGCTTCCGACTTCCCGACGCGGACGCCTCCCTCGAGGTCGGCGACCGCGTCGTCGCGATCGCCGACTTCGACGTCCTGCGCGAGGTCGAACAAATCATCGTGGGCGAGGCCGACCGGGCGCTTGCACGAGGAGGCGTCTAGATGGTCGTCGCCTACGTTATGGTCAAAGCTCACACCGGGAAAGCCGGGGAACTTCGGGAGGCCATCGAGTCGATCGACGGCGTCACGTCCGCACACATTGTCGCGGGCGATGTCGACATCATCGCCAAGGTCGAGGTCGACTCGCCGGCGGTGGTCAAGGAGATCGCAGCCGATTCGATGCAGGCGCTCTCCGGCGTCGAGGACACCCACACCTACATCGCGACGAAGTGAACGCGATCGTCGCCATGGGGGGACCGATTTCGAGCAACGTCCGGACTTTCGGAAGGATTAAAAGAGTCAACGGCTTTTGTTCCAGTGCGGGCCGGTGGGGTAGCTTGGTATCCTTCGGCCTTCGGGTGGCCGTAACCACGATTCAAATTCGTGCCGGCCCACTGGGTATAATACCTTTTCCCGCATTCATTGACACATAGCGGCCAGATTCGCACGATCGTTCTCAAATTTCATCGAACCGAGCGTTTAATAGTGCGTTTCGTGTGATCGTAGTGCATGGCCGAAGATATAGAGCCAGATACCGTCGAGGAGATGATGGACGAACGCACCTACACCTATCCGGGATTCGCCGAATTTCTCGCTACAGATCCGGAGTACGCCGACAGGTACGACTCGGTCGTCGAGTACGTCCTCCGGAACGATACCGAGGCCTTCCCGCGAAAAACGCGGGAACTGGTCGCGATCGCCGTCACCGCCGTCGGCGGGCACGTCGATCCGTGCAGCAATCACATAGAGGACGCCCGCCGACACGGAGCGACCGAAGAGGAAATCCGCGGAGCGATCCACGTGGCTGGAGTCTTCGAGGGCGCGACGACGATCGTCACCGGCGGCGCGGCGATCGATCGGGCCGAGCATCCCGAGGAGTGAGCTGGCTCGATTAAGTTCGTCCCGATCCGCTCTGGCGGCGCGGATGCAGCCATCGGCTCAGGCGGTCTCCCACAGCGGGTACAGCTCGTCTCGAACGCTTTCCTCGACGATTTCCCCGTCGAGTTCGAGCCTCGGTTCGCCGCGCTCGACCGTTCCAATAATCGCGGACTCGATGCCCGAACTCTCGAGCGTCTCGACTGCAATCTCGGCCATCTCGGTCGTGACCGTCGCTACCGCGGATCCAGAGCCGAGGATTCGGAGCGGGTCGACGTCCGCCGCCGCACACAGCCGACGAGTGGGCTTTCTCACAGGAATCGCGTCCCGTTCGACGTCGAGTCGGACGGCCGACGCGGACGCCAACTCCTGCAGTCCCGCCAGAATACCTCCCTCCGTCGGGTCGTGCATCGCCGTGGCGTACGCCCGGAGTATTCGAGCGTCCGGGACGACGCTGATCTCCTCGAGGAATGCTTCAGCCCGCGATCGGAGGCTCTCGCCGATCCCAAGTTCCGCCCCGAAGTCCGACGCGAGGATCGCCGTCCCCTCGATCGCGGCCCCTTTCGTGAGAACGATTCGATTTCCCGGCTCCGCCCCGCCGGTCGGAATGAACTCCCCCGTCCCCATTGCGGTGACGGAGAGGGTGGTCCGCTCGAGCCCATCGACGTATTCACTGTGCCCGCCGACGATCGCCGCACTGACCTCCTGCGCGGCGGCGTCGAGATCGGCGGTGATCGGATCGAGTGCGGCCTTTTCGGGCAAGAGCAGGACGACTGTTAGCCAGCGCGGATCGACGCCTGAGACCGCGACGTCGTTACACGCGATGTGAATGCCGAGCGTCCCGACGTGGGAGGCGGCCAGCGAAATCGGATCCGAGCTGACGACGAGCGGTCCGGCCGGTAACTCGATCGCCGCCGCGTCCTCTCCCGGCGCCGGTCCCTGCAGGACGGCTTCGTCCTCGCTGCCGGTCCGGTTGAAAACGTATGAGCGAAGGTCGTCGGGATGGACTTTTCCGGGCATGTTGGTCACTCCGTTGGTTTCGATTTTGTACCTGTCGGGGGGAGCGTTCTACGTCAGGCTAGTCGTGTCCCAGCACCGCCCCCGGCTTGTACGGTTCCTCCAGGTACTCGATGTCGCTATCGGAGAGGTCGATCTCGACGGCTTCGACGGCGTCTTCGAGGTGTTCGACGCTCGTCGTGCCCAGGATGGGGGCCGTCACCCACTCTTTGTGGAGCAGCCAAGAGAGTGCGAGCTGCGCCATCATCACGCCCCTCTGTTCGGCCAACTCCTCGACCCGCGCGTTGATCTCCGTCCCCCCGTTGGCTCTGTAGGCGGCGATCCGCTCCGCGTAGTGGTCGTCCTCGTCCATGAACTCTCCGCGGGTCGTCTCGCGGAACGACTCGTCGGGTCGGGTCAGATAGCCGCGTGCGATCGGACTCCACGGGATCACCCCGATCCCCTCGTTTTGACACAGCGGGAGCATCTCGCGTTCCTCCTCGCGGTACGTGAGGTTGTAGTGGTTCTGCATCGTGACGAACCGCTCCAGCCCGAGCCGATCGCTCGTGTGGAGCGCGTCGGCGAACTGGTGAGCCCACATCGAGGACGCGCCGACGTATCTGGTCTGGTTTCGGCGGACGACGTCGTCGAGAATTCCGAGCGTCTCTTCGATCGGCGTCTCATCGTCCCAGCGGTGGATCTGCAGCAGATCAACAGTGTCCATGCCGAGCCGTTCCAAACTGTTCGTCACCTCTTGCTCGAGCGCCTTCCGCGAGAGACCGCCTGAATTCGGGTTATCTTCGTCCATCTGGTAGTACGTCTTCGTGGCGACGACCTGGGCGTCGCGGTCGTACTCCGAGAGGACGTCGCCGAGGATCCGCTCGGATTCG
>CAZLHT010000125.1:0-5122 GCA_964559185.1 uncultured Natronomonas sp. | reverse complement strand
CCCGACGACCAGCGTATTGATCGACGATTGAGTCAGCAGTTGGATCGCGATGAACGTCCCAAGCAGGATCCCGCCCGTCGGGCTGAGGACTCGTTTGATACCGCCACCGATCGTTCGCCCCAGGTGGAGGGTCATACCGACCCCTCGTTTCGGGATACATATAAATATGGACGAGGCTCATACCGAATTTTTAGCGTCTTCGGGCGCTCATTCGACGGGTGTTCAACCGACAAAGTCCGTACTCGATCCCCGCGACGACGAGGAGGATGCCGAGATAGAGGAACCACGCGCCGAAGTACAGGGCATGTGGGTCGTGGGGACCGGCTGTGAAGGTTGCTCGCACGTCGAGGAGGATGAACGCCGTGAGGAATGCGATTGGCGCGATAAATCGGTGACGAACCAGAAGGTAGAGTGGAACCGCAGCGAGTATCCACATCCCGATGGCGCTGACGACGTACAATAGCCAGCCGTACGCACCCGACGCCGTGAGACCGAGCCGAAGGGAGAACCATACCATCACGCCCGCGTGGAGTACGCCCCCCGACGTGGCAACGATCGTTGCCTCTCGTCGCGACGCGGGGAGCGAACCATTCGAAATCGTCGGCGCAGCTGGCAGCCACCTCCAGCGTGATCGAGCGGCGTATTCGACCACGCCGAGGAAGAGAAACCCAACGGTCCAGACCGAGGCGTTCAGCATGTATCGCGCGATGTAGAGTCCGTTCTCCACGACGATGATACCCGTCGGTTCATCCAACCGTTCCAACTCCGCGACGTCTCGAAAGGTGGGCCCCGGTGGGGCGAGTTCCATTCCGAGCACGTATCCGGTCGTCAAGGCGAGAGCTATCAGTGGAGCGACGATTCGATAGCGGGACGCCAGCCACACCGGGAGGGCCGCGACGACGATGAGACCGGCGTAGCGCCATCCCGTCCCGACGATCGTGTATTCGGACGGACCGACCGAGTATCCCAGAGACAGTGCGACGATTATGAGTGTCGCTGCGTGGACGAGGCCGACTACCAGGCTGGCCAGGAGGGCACGAGTGGAGGCCATTCACCTTTCCATGCGCTCCGTTCTCGTATCACTGTTTCGTGACGCATCGAAGTGGTCCACTCGTCGTTTCGAGCCGAAGACCGATCGAGCCGAAGCGATCACAGGGGACTGACGACGACGCTCGCGTTCCGCTCGCCGTGGAGTGCAACAGTTACTTGTCGGATAGGGCAAATATCCATCCTGATGCGCCCTCCCCGCTCGGCCCTCCTGATAGTCGCGGTCCTGATTGCCCTCCCCGTACTCGCCCCCGTTGGATCGGGGGCCCCACCACCCGAAGGCGTCTGTGGTGTCTGCGGCCCGTCGTTCGAACGGTCGGCTTCGGAGGCCGGCGTTGACGTCACCGTCGCCGAGAGCAGCCTCACCGTGGACGTCATCTCCGATAGCGACGGTCGATGGACGGCCACCGTCTCCCTCGATCGGACAGCTGCCGACCGGTTTGCCGCGAATCGGACGCTCCTTGCGCGTACCATCGAACGGACCTACGACTCGTCTCGAACGGTGGTCGATGCCCCCCGAAATCTCTCGGTGGCACTCGATGAGCAAACCCTCACAGTGACGTTCACCGTCGAGGACGTCGTCCACGAATCTCCAGGCGGTATCGTGCTGTTCGACGGATTCGTTCACCACCCGCCGAACGGTGAGCCATATCTCGACGCCGACACGGTCACGGTCAGCGGTCCCCCCGGAACGACAGTCACACACACGCCACCGGGAGGGACGATCACCGGAAACCGGAGCGTCTGGACCGCCTCTGAAGGCGGCCGAACCGCCAGTCCGCACCTCGGCCGGGAGGCGTTCATCGCATTCGCGCCCGACGACAGCATCGTCGCAGAGGCGACCACCGCCGCCGCGGTCCGTGGACACGCCCTCGGTCTGATACGCACGGAACTCCGGGCCTACGCGCTGATCCCGGCCATCCTGCTCGGGCTCGTCGCGGCCGGCTTGCTATGCACCGGCGATCGCCTCTTCAACAGGGCGAGCCTCGATCGAACCCCGATACGATGGATCGCCGGCGGGTGCGGCATCTACGTCGTCCTCACCGCCCTTGGATACCTCGTCTCCGGTGATGATTTCGCGTTCATCCTCGGCGTCGTCGGGATCGGACTGGCACCGCAGACGCTTCTGACGGCCACGGTCGTCGCACTCACTGCCCACCTCGACGTGGACCCCGGCGGGAACAGTGTGCGTATAGCCGCCGTTGTGGTTCTCGGCTGGACGCTCGCACTCGTACTCGGCGCTCCGGCGAGTGCACTTCTCGTTCTGGCGCTCGGACCGCTTATCTTCCTTCCGTTCGGAACGCTTGCTGGCTCGGGACACCGGGCCCGCTTTGTGTTCCCCGTGGTCGCCGCGCTCGGTGCGGTCGTGGCCGCACTCCCGTTCGTTCCGCGCGTCGGCGTCGTGTTCGTCTCACCGGTGATGCTGGCCATGCTGCTGTCGGGGACGGCACTCCTCGGTATCCCACTCTTCGCTATCGGATGGCGGATAGGGAGCGAAGCCACGTCATCCGTAGAGACGCCGAACGGTACGGACCGATAAAGATGTGAACAGACACGATGCATCGGATTCGGGGGCCCCACTAGCACCGGACGAACAGATACTTATTCGGGGCTCTGCTTTGTCGTCTGAAGTGATGCCCTCCACCACGCCGCTCGACCTCAGTCGATCTCACGGGACCGAGATCACGCGCTCGAATCGCCGTCGACCGATCGAGGTGGTACTTCGTGGCTAGTTCCTCCGAAGCGACGGCCTCCACAGGGGGCAAAGTCCCGATACGCGCCTCCGGATTGACGAAACGATACGGCGACACCGCCGTCGTTGACGATGTCGATTTGAACGTCCCCCAAGGAGCGGTCTACGGCTTTCTCGGACCGAATGGCGCGGGCAAAACGACCACGATGCGAATGCTCACGACGCTGACTCGTCCGACCGCAGGCGAAGCGGCCATCATGGGTTCCCCGGTGACCGATCGAGATAGCGTTCGAGCGGTGATCGGCTACCTACCCGAAGAACCGCCCGTCTTCGATGAACTCACGGGACTCGAACAATTGGAGTATTTCGCTCGCCTTCGAGATATCCCGACCCCGGACGCGAACGACCGGATCGACGCGTGGCTCGATCGATTCGATCTCGCCGACGATGCGGGCAAGCGGATCGCCGACTACTCGAAGGGGATGCGGCAAAAAATCGGGCTGATCCAGGCGTTATTGCACGATCCCGAGGTCGTGTTCCTCGACGAACCCACGAGCGGCCTCGACCCGCGTGCGGCCCGGACCGTGATCGATGCGATCGCCGAGACAACGGAGCGGGGCCATACCGTCTTTCTGTCGACACACATCCTTTCGGTCGTCGAAGAGTTGGCCGACGTCGTCGGCGTCCTCGACGAGGGACGACTCGTCGCCGAGGGATCGCCGACGGAGTTGAGTGCGACCGTCGAGCGGGGCGAGGATTCTTCCCTCGAAGACGTCTTTCTCGCAGTCACGACCGACGAAGAACGGACCGTTTCACGGCGATGATCCGTTGGCACCACGCGAAAACGGTCGGGCGAGTCGAACTCCGCCGCCGGTGGCGATCGTTGCAGGGAAACGCGGGGCAGGTGATCGCGATCGCGTTCGCCGGGTTGTTCGGTTTGCTGTTCGTCAGCATCGTTTTCTTCGGGGCGTTCATGTTCGGCGTCGGTATCCGATCCGGCGACGTCGATGCGCCGATCGAACTCGTCCGTTCGGGGCTCATCTATCTCTGGATCTTCGTCGCCGCGTTCGGCGGATATCGAGCGTACTCGACGGCTCTGCGACCGGATCGCCTCGATGGAATGCTCACCACCGTCTCCCATCGTGACCTTCTGGGCGGGCTGCTGTTCGCCGAAGCGATCCTGTGGGGCGTTCCCGGATCGATCCTCGTCGGCATCTCTGCGCTCTTGTTCGCCGCTGGAAGCGGGTCGCCACTCGCCGCACCGTCGACGTTCGCGACGGTCGGTTTGGTGGGTGCGACCGCGCTCGTCACCGGATTTATCGTTGCACTCCTCGTCCGAAATACGGGCGTTCGATCGAGATCGCTCACGCGGCTTCGAACGGTGCTTCTCCTCGCCGCCGGACTGGGATATTTTTGGCTGATAATCACGCAGGCGTTCGACACCGTTCTCGCGCCTGCGTATGCGATCCTCTCGCCGACACCGCTCGGCTGGTTCGGCGATCTCCTCCTTTTGGGCACGGTTGGCGATGCGTCGCCCGTCCGTGCCGGCGGCGTTATCATCGCGAGTGGGCTCTTTTTCCTCGCGAGTGCGAGTGCCCTATCGCGACTGGCAGCGATGCTTTGGTACGCCGACGGCGTGTCTATCGAGCGCGAAGGGACGACGACCACTTCGACGGACGGGACACGTCTCGAAGCGATCATATCGCGCCCCGTCGCCGGCGTCGTATTGCGGGATTGGAAGCGAGCGCGACGGGCACCGATCACCCTCTCATTCGTCATCTATCCGGTCTTCGTGTTGGTCGGTCCCGTCACAACGGCGGTGCAGACGGGGACCGTCGGACGGTCGTTCCCGACGCTCGTGGTCCTCTCGGGCGCGTGGGTGGCGGGTGCGCTGTTCGCTCTCAACGTGCTCGGAAACGAAGGTGCCGTCCTCCCGCCAACGCTTCTCGCGGACAAGCCGGGCCGACGACTCGTGGTGGGTCACTCCGTCGCGGGGGCGGGGATCGCGATCCCACTGACCGTCGTCGCCACGACCGTCCTCGGCATAGCGAGTCCGCATTCGTTCGTATCGGTTCTCACACTCACATCGAGCGCGCTCGTGTTGACGGTTTGTGCCGGGCCGATCGCGAGCGGTGTCGGCGTGGTGTTTCCGCGGTTCGAGGAGGTGAGCGTCTCGCGGAGTACCAAATCGATCGTTCCGAGTCTGCTCGCGTTCGTCGCGTATTCGATCGTTCTCATGATCGTCGCGTTGCCGACGCTCGCCGGTCACAGCGCATTCGTCGGCCACGCGATTGCGTCGTGGTTCGGTATCTCGGAGACGTCGGTACGGATCGTTGGCCTATCCCTTTCGACGCTTGCGGGACTCATCGTCGGACTCCTCTC
>CAZLHT010000124.1:1095-5138 GCA_964559185.1 uncultured Natronomonas sp. | reverse complement strand
ATCGGTACAAACCCGCCTATCTGCTCAAGCGGAAGGTCGAGGCGGGCGATCTGGGTAAGAAGACCGGGCAGGGGTTCTATACGTACGACTAACCGAGAAATCCAAAAGAGCGGCTACTCGCCCAAATGACGGGCGATGATCTCCTTTTGGATCTCGGAGGTGCCCTCGTAGATCGTCGTGATCTTCGAATCGCGGTAGTACCGCTCGACTTCGAAATCCTTGGTGTAGCCGTAGCCGCCGTGGACCTGGACCGCGTCGGCGGCCACATCGACGGCCGTCTCGCTCGCGAAGTACTTCGCCATGCTCGCCGCCATCGGATCGACGTCGTCTTCATTCTTCTCGGCGGCATCTCGCGTGAGTAGTCGGGCGGCTTGGACGTCAGTCGCCATGTCAGCGAGTTTGTGCGCGATCGCTTGGTGTTCAGCAATCGGCTTGCCGAACTGCTCGCGCTCGTCGGCGTACTCGATCGCGGCCTGCAGTGCGGCATCCGCGACGCCGACCGCCTGACTCGCGATGGCGATCCGTCCACCGGTCAGGATCGAAAACGCGGCCTTGAGCCCGGCTCCGACGTCGGTGAGACGGTTTTTCTCTGGGATTCGCGCCCCGTCGAACACGAGCGTCGTGGTGTCGCTGGCCCGGAGCCCGAGTTTGTCCTCCTTTTTGCCGACCTCGAGGCCCGCCACGTCCTTCGGGACGAGAAACTGCGTCACCGTGTCGGGGTCCTCGCGGTCCGTCTTCGCGAAAAGGATGACGACGCCCGAACGCTCGCCGTTCGTGATCCACTGTTTTGTTCCCTCGATGACGTACTCGTCGCCTTCCCTTCTCGCCTCCGTCGTCATCTCTGCGGGGTTCGAGCCAGCCTGCGGTTCCGAAAGCGCGAACGCGCCGACCGGACGGCCCTCCGCCATCCGCTGCAGCCACTCCGCTTTGTGCGCTTCAGTGCCGAACTCCTCGATGCAGGCGGTGGCGAGACAGTGCACCGAGAGCGCCGTCGCGACCGAGAGATCCCCCCCCGCGAGCGCCTCGTTGACGACGCTGTAGGTCACCTGATCGGCGTCGAAGCCGCCGTAGTCCTCCGAGATTGTCAGCCCTGCCAGTCCCAGTTCGGCGAGACCGTCCCAGACGTCCTCGGGGAACGTCTGGGTCTCGTTGGCTTCCGCCGCGGCGGGGCGCACCTCGGATTCCACGAACTCGGTGACCGTCTCCTCGATGAGCCGCCGTTCGTTCGCCTCGGTCATACGTCGCGATCGCCACGAGCGATGTTAATTGTGTGGTCTCATACTGACTGTCGTAGTCAGTTACCGGTCATCCCGGACCGTACTGGCGATGACTGGTAAATCGTTACAACAGTCCGTATCAGCACAGCTTTGTCCACGACCGAATTCGTCTGCGCGAACCACTCGGCGGGACCACGACGAGGCCGGACGTCTCGATCGGCTCCTGGCCGGGATCAATCGACGATTTTTCCGGCCGAGACGTTGATCGTCTGTCCGGTGATGCGATCAGCCCCACTCGAGCAGAGGAAGGCGACGAGTTCGGCGACGTCCGTCGACTGGATGAATTCGTTCCTGAGTCCCTGCTGTCGGCGTTCGGCTTCGACTTCCTCGTGGGACCGCCCCGCCGCTTCGGCTTCGTTTCTGATGACTCGCTGGATTCGTGGCCCCTCCACCGCACCGGGACAGACCGCGTTGGCGTTCACGTCGTGTTCGCCTCCCTCGGCCGCGATCGTCCGAGTCAGACCGAACAGGCCACTCTTGGAGGCGGTGTACGGGGCCCGTTGGGGAAACGGTCGTTTGCCCGCCGTCGACGAGACGTTCACGACGCGGCCGTACCCCTGCCGTTTCATTGCCGGAACGAGTTCCCGACAGAGGAGGAAGGGACCCGTCAGGTTCGTCGCGAGCGTCGAGTCCCACGCTTCGGGATCCACGTCTCCGATACTCGCGGTCGGCCCGGCGATTCCCGCGTTGTTGATCAGGACGTCGATCGTCCCGACTGCGTCGGTCGCGGTCGCGACGCCTGTCGCGATGTCCTCGGTAGAACCGACGTCCATCCGGACGACTGTTGCTGACCCGCCATCGTTCTCGATGGTCTCGGCCGTCTCGCTGGCACTCTCCTCGTCGACGTCCACGATGACGACCGTGAGTCCGTGTTCTGCGAGTTCCAGGCAGATCGATTCGCCGATTCCCGTCCCCCCGCCCGTGACCAGTGCGGTAACGCCTGCGATGTGCATACGGTGACGTAGCGCACGGGGGTACAAGGTCGTTGGTCATCTATCAGTACTGAAAGTACTGCCAGCGATCGCCCCACCGATCGAAGGAAAAAGCGATAAACCGTCCCCCGTCCTGTCACGGGTATGGAGTACCACGAGGCGGCGAACTTCCTGTTCGACCTTCGCCGGTATCCGTCTCGGACGGGACTGACTCCGACGCGGCAGTTACTCGAGTATCTCGGTTCCCCCGGTGAGGACCTCAGGATCGTCCAAATCGGCGGCTCGAACGGGAAGGGCAGCACCGCCCGCATGGTCGAGTCGATCCTCCGGGAGGCGGGCGACGATGTCGGCCTGTACACCTCGCCGCACCTCGACGACCTCCGCGAGCGGGTTCGAATCAACGGGCGTCCGGTCTCGAAGGCGGCCGTCCGTTCGTACGTCGAGACGATCGAACCGTACGTCCGATCACGGTCGGCCGAGGGACTTTCGCCGACGTTTTTCGAGGCGATGACGGGGCTGGCCGTCGAGACGTTCGCCCGAGAGGGCGTCGACGTCGCCATCCTGGAAGTTGGAATCGGCGGAAAACACGACGCGACGAGCGCTCTGACGCCGGCCGCCGCGGCGGTCACGACCGTCACGCTCGAACACGCCGACATCCTCGGCGATACGATCGAGGAGATCGCCCGCGACAAGGCCGCTATCGCCCCGGAGGACGAACCGCTCGTCACGGGCGCAGTGGGCGACGCCCTCGAGACGATTTGCGACGCCGCCGGGGACGTCGTTCGAGTCGGCGAGGACGCCGCCGCCGACGTGATCGTCACCGTCGGGGAGCGAGACGGGATCGAACAGCCGGTCGCGATCGACGGCGACGGCGACGCCTCCCGCGTCGAGACCGCGCTCCCACGTCTCGGCGTCCATCAGGGGCGAAACGCCGGCATCGCCGCGACGCTGGCGCGACGGATCGCCGAACCGACCGAAGCCGACGTCGAGCGCGGGCTTCGAAACGCCCACTGGCCGGGACGCTTCGAGGTGATGGACCGCGCGCCGCTCGTCGTCCTCGACGGCGCGCACAACCCCGGCAGCTGCATCGAAACGGCCGCGACACTCGAAACCTTCGAGTACGACGAGTTGCACCTCGTTTTCGGCGCGATGGCCGACAAGGACCACGCGGGGATGATCGACGCGCTCCCGCCGGCGACGACCGTCTACCCGTGCCGTCCGGATCTCGAACGCGCGGAAACGGCGGACGCGCTCGCGGCCGCCTTCGAATTGCACGGGCGCGCCGAGGTCGTCGAACCGATCGACGCCGTGGCCGATGCCCTCGCGACCGCGATCGACGCCGCCGATTCCGACGACGCCGTTGTGGTCTGCGGCTCGCTCTTCGCCGTCGCCGAGGCTCGGCGTCGTTGGAGTGCTCACCCCATCAGCGGGCCCGTGACCGATCTCGAGGCGGTGACGGCGACCCTCGAACGCGCCGACGTGGCCGACGCCGAGATCGAGCGAACCCGCACCGCCGGCGTCCATCGGATCCTCACCGTCCGCGCTCGCCCGGAGCAGGCCGCCGTTCTCGAACGGGAACTCCGCGCGCTCGGCGGCGAGTGTGCGGTCTCGGGGCTCGACGTCCGGGAACACGATCTCGTCGACGCCGTTCTGATGGGGACGAGAGCGCAGTTCGAGACGCTACTCGACGTCCTCGAACGCGCCGATCGCGATCTCTCGCGTCTTGCGGACGAATTTCGGGCCGAACTGGGGAGGATCGCCGACTCGAGTTCGACCTCGGTCTCCGCTTCGGAGTCGACTTCGGAGACCCACGGCGAATTTCCGTGGGACAACG
>CAZLHT010000124.1:0-1085 GCA_964559185.1 uncultured Natronomonas sp. | reverse complement strand
ATTCGTTTTACGACGGCGGTCGCTACGAGGCTGTCGACGACGCAATCGAGCGCGCCGAACACCTGATCGAGGCCGGCGCGGATATCGTGGACATCGGCGGCGAGTCGACCCGTCCGGGGGCGGAACCGGTTCCCCCCGCCGCCGAGAAAGACCGAGTCGTTCCCGTGATCGAAGCGCTCGCCAACGCCGACGTTGCCGTCTCCGTCGACACCCGAAAAGCGGTCGTCGCCCGGGCGGCCTTGGAGGCTGGAGCGGACGTCCTCAACGACGTTTCGGGGCTCGAAGATCCTGACATGCGCCTCGTCGCGGCCGAGTACGACGTGCCGATCGTCGTGATGCACTCGATTCACACGCCGGTCGATCCCGACGCGGCGATCGAGTACGACGACGTCGTCGGGGAGACAATCGACGCCCTGACCGAACGGATACTGCTCGCCGAAAAGGCAGGGATCGATCGCTCGAAGATCATCGTCGATCCCGGCCTTGGCTTCGGGAAATCCCCGAGCGAGAGCTTCGAATTACTGGATCGGCTGGCGGAGTTCCGCTCGCTCGGCTGTCCGGTCCTGATCGGCCACTCCAGAAAGTCGATGTTCGGACTCGTCGAGGGGGATCGATCCGAAGGGCGACTGGCCGCGACCGTCGCGGCGAGCGCACTCGCCGCCGAACGCGGGGCTGACATCGTCAGGGTCCACGACGTCGCCGAGAACGTCGCCGCGGTGAAGACGGCGGCGGCGACCGCCGATCCGAGCCGGTTCGACTCCACCTGAGCGTGGGTACCGGATCGCGATAGTACGAGACAGCAGCCGACAGGGATCGCTAGCGACAGATTCGATTATCCGCGAACGTCCCTCCCAATGCGGGAGGGAGGGTATCACTCGACGTCCCGCTCTCCCCCGAATCCGGTCTTTTCGGTCCCCGGGACAGTTCGTCCGGTCCTCGAGACGGGTCGAGGGGTCCTCTCCCGGTGGAATCCCCCCTTCGAGGGTTCTCCCTCTCGAACCTCGATGATCGGATTCCGGAACGTCACTACCCCCGGTGGTATCCGGATCCGTCGTGAGACATCGAAATCGACTTTTGGAGTCCCG
>CAZLHT010000123.1:0-5144 GCA_964559185.1 uncultured Natronomonas sp. | reverse complement strand
CAGATCGGACAGGCAGCCGAGTTCGATTACTCCGGCGCACAGGCGTGCCGAGCGCTCCGAGAGGAGGGTGCTCGAGTGGTCCTCGTCAACTCCAACCCTGCGACGATCATGACCGACCCCGAGATGGCCGACAAGGTCTACGTCGAGCCGATCACGACCGAGGCCATCGCCGAGGTCATCCAGAAGGAGGAGCCCGATGGCGTCATCGCCGGGCTCGGCGGTCAGACAGGGCTGAACGTCACCGCCGAACTCGCGGAGGAAGAGGTCTTGGAAGAATACGGCGTTGAGATCATGGGGACGCCGCTGGATACGATCTACGCGACTGAGGACCGCGAGCAGTTCCGCGAGCGGATGCGAAAGATCGACGAACCGGTCTGTCGCTCCGAGACGATCTCCTCGATGGACGGGATCGAAGACGCCGTCGAAACCGTCGGCGGACTGCCCGTCATCGCCCGCACCGCCTACACGCTTGGCGGCTCCGGATCGGGCGTGGTCGACGACATGGACGAACTCCGCGAAATCGCGCGCAAGGGATTTCAGCTCTCGCGGAACCACGAGGTCCAGATCACCGAATCGATCGCCGGCTGGGTCGAACTCGAGTACGAGGTGATGAGAGACGCCGATGACTCGTGTATCATCATCTGCAACATGGAGAACATCGATCCGATGGGGATCCATACCGGTGAGTCGACCGTCGTCACGCCCTCGCAAATTATCCCCGACGAAGCGCACCAGGAGATGCGCGATTCAGCGCTGAAGGTCATCCGCGAGCTGGGTATCGAAGGCGGCTGTAACATCCAACACGCCTGGCGCGACGACGGGACTGCCTCCGGCGAGTACCGGGTCGTCGAGGTCAACCCCCGCGTCTCCCGTTCGTCGGCTCTGGCCTCGAAGGCGACGGGATATCCGATCGCCCGGGTCACGGCGAAGGTCGCGCTGGGAAAGCGCCTCCATGAGATCGAAAACGAGATTACCGGCCAGACGACCGCCGCTTTCGAGCCGGCGATCGACTACGTCGTCACGAAGGTTCCTCGATGGCCGAAGGACAAGTTCTCCGACGTGGAGTTCGAGCTCGGACCGGCGATGAAATCGACCGGCGAAGCGATGTCGATCGGTCGGACCTTCGAAGAGTCGCTCCTAAAGGCGCTTCGCTCCTCGGAGTACGATCCCGCCGTCGAGTGGGGAGAGGAGGCCGACGACGAACTCGAATCCGAATATCTCGAACGGCCGACGCCGGATCGCCCCTACGCGATCCTAGAAGCGTTCTACCGCGGCTACACCGTCGAGGAACTCCACGAGCTGACGGGAATTTACGAGTGGTACCTCGAACGGTTCGGTCGGATCGCCGAAGCGGCCGAATCCGCCCGAAACCGTGAGTTCGAACCCGCAGCCGACGCCGGCTTCACGAACCAAGAAATCGCCGCCATGGCCGGAGGCGAGTTCAACGATACCCACGCCTCATGGATTCCCGCTGACGTCACCGCAGGTGACGCCGGGAGCGAAACGCCGGTCGAAACCGACGGTTCCGGAGCGATCGCGACCGTCGATGAGGTCGAAACGAACACCACCTCCCGGACGTTCAAGCAGGTCGACACCTGCGCCGGCGAGTTCCGCGCCTCCACTCCCTATTACTACTCCGCACGGGAACCGCCGACGGGACGGGGGGCGAGCGAGGTACAGGTCGACCGCGACATCGAGAGCGTCGTCGTGGTCGGTGGAGGCCCGATTCGGATCGGCCAAGGCGTCGAATTCGACTACTGTGCGGTTCACGCAGTCCGCGCGCTGCGGGAAATCGGGATAGATGCCCACGTCGTCAACAACAACCCCGAGACGGTCTCGACGGATTACGACACGTCCGACGGACTCTTCTTCGAACCGATCACGGCCGAAGAGGTCGCCGACATCGTCGAAGAGACCGACGCGGACGGCGTGATGGTCCAATTCGGCGGGCAGACCTCGGTCAACGTCGGTGAACCGCTCGAGAAGGAACTCGAGCGCCGCGGACTGGACTGTGAGATCCTCGGCACCTCTGTCGAGGCGATGGACCTCGCCGAGGACCGCGATCGGTTCAACGCCCTCATGGATGACCTCGGGATTAGCCAGCCTGAGGGCGGAACTGCGACCAGTAAAACCGAAGCCCTCCAGCTCGCCCACGAGATCACGTATCCGGTCCTCGTTCGTCCCTCCTACGTCCTGGGTGGCCGAGCGATGGACGTCGTCTACTCCGACGGGGAACTCGAAGAGTACATCGAGGAAGCGGTTCGGGTCGCCCCGGACAAGCCGATTCTCGTCGACGAATTCCTGGCCGACGCAGTCGAGCTCGACGTCGACGCGGTCGCAGACGGGGAGGACGTCCTGATCGGCGGCATCATGGAGCACGTCGAGGCGGCCGGCGTCCACTCCGGCGATTCGGCGTGTTTGATTCCCCCCCGGTCGCTCTCTCAGGACGTCCTCGAGCGCGTCCGGCAAGTCACCCTCGACATCGCCCGCGCGCTCGATACCGTCGGGCTGCTGAACGTCCAGCTGGCCGTCCGCGACAGCGAGACGTCGGAGATGCCTCGGGCAGACGACGCAGCCGTCGACGGCGAGGTGTACGTCCTAGAGGCCAACCCGCGCTCCTCGCGGACGGTTCCGTTCGTCTCGAAGGCGACCGGCGTCCCGATCGGGAAACTCGCGGCGAAGGTCATGGCCGGACAATCCCTCGAGGAGCTCCAGACGCACGAACAGATTCCCGAACACGTCTCAGTTAAGGAGGTCGTCCTCCCATTCGATCGGCTCCCGAACTCCGATCCGCGGCTCGGCCCCGAGATGAAATCGACAGGCGAGGTGATGGGGACTGCCCGATCGTTCGGAAAGGCGTACCTGAAAGCCCAGTCGGCGACGAGTAAGCAGATCCCGACGGAGGGAACGGCAGTCGTGGACCTCGAAACGCTGCGCGGGATGTCCCAGAAGAACGAGGATATCACGGACGTGTGGGAGAACGCCGAGCGTCGATTCAACGTCCGCGCCAAGGACGACTTCGTCGACCTCGTCGGCGCGCTTCGGGAGGGCGAGGTCGACGTGATCTTCTCACGCGACCGGGACGTCCTCGAGGTCGCCGTCGAGGAGGGAATCACCTACTTCTCGACGGTTCCGAGTTCGCGAGCCGCACTGGAAGCCATCGAGACGGTCGAGGAACCGCTGGATGTGATGGCGCTTTCGGAGCGGCCGGCCGAACGCCGAAATTGGGGCGAGTAACGGATCGATATCGGTCGCGACCCGCGGCCAAAAAAGTCCGCCGGAATCTCACTCCAGAAGGGAGATCATCTCACAGGAGAGGACGGTTTCGTCGTTCTGATTTTTCACGTTCATCGCGTACCGAACAGTCCCGTTCCCGGGGCCATCGGGCCTTTCTCGCGTTTCGACGACCTCCATCGAGACGCGGATCGTATCGCCGACGTACGTCGGCTTCCGAAATCGGAGATCGTCGATACCGTAGAAGGCGACGACTGCGTCCCGTTCTTCGAGCGACCGGGTCTGCCAGACAAGACCGGTGGCCGCGCTCAACACGAACATTCCGTGGACGATCCGGCCGTCGAAGATCGAATCGACCATCCGCTCTTCGTCGGTATGGACGTGGTTGAAATCGCCGGAAACGCCCGCGAAATTCATTACGTCGGCCTCGGTGATCGTCCGGCCACCGGTAACGTAGGCGTCGCCCTCCTCGATACGGTGGAAGACGCCCGCTTCGGGACCGGTGCTGCCGTCGGATTCAAAATTGGGGTCGGTATCATTACGCTGATCGAGATCTTCGGTGTCTTCGGTCATTCTCTGAAGAGCCTGTAGGTCGTGCCGCCGGTCGCGACAATTTTTCGTTCGCCCTCGTGGATGGTCGTTGCCTCGCACTCGGTGTACCCCATGGTGCCGCCCGCGTGGACGACCGTAGCCTCGACCTGGAGGTCGTCTCTCGCGGGGCGAACGTACCGGACGTCGAGATCGGTGGTCGTTAGCTGCGCCGAGACCGGATGGTCGAACGTCGTGCGCAGCGCAAAGGCCGAGGCGGAATCCATCGCCGTCGCCGCGATTCCGCCGTGTGCCGCCCCCGAGACGAGGTTCGCGAACTTCTCGTCGAAGGGAATTTCGAAGACGACGCGCCCGCGCTCGATCGTCATCAACTCGAAGTTCAGCCATGCGAAGAGCCCGTGCTCGTCGAGTTCGTCCTCGAACCGTTCGACGATGTCCCCGTGAAGGGATTCGCGTTCGGATGTAGGAGCCTTCATCACTTTACCTCGAACGCCGGATTTCGCTTCTCTAGGAATGCCGTTGTCCCCTCCGTGGCGTCGTCGGTCGAGAGCAACAGTCCGAACGCCTGCGATTCCATCTCCAAACAGACCGAGAGGGCCCCATCACGGCTCTCGTTCATTACCCGTTTGGCCTTTCTGAGGGCGACGGGCGGCCCATCGATCAAATCCGAGAGGAACTTCTCGACCGTCGGTTCGAACTCGGACTCGGGAACCGCACGATTGATCAGTCCCCACCGTTCGGAGAGGTCGAATTCCATCCTCAACAACCCGTCGTCTCGGTGTTCGACGGTGATCGTCCCGTGGTCATCCTGGGTCATACGTCTCGTTCTGTCGGCGGCTTCGTCTTAAGCGTACGCCATCGATACACCGTTGTTAGCTAAACGAAGGGAAAGTTCAGTTCCTGTAAACCACGCCGGGAGATCAGTCGATAGCTTACGGTATTCGCGAGCCGCTTTTACGGCTTCGGAAGATATTTTTTCACGGACGTAAAACCGTTTCATATGAGCGCGGAGACGCGGGATCGTATACTCGCCGTCCTCGAGGACGACGCCCAAGCATCGTACACCGAAATCGCAGAACAGGCCAACGTTTCGAAACCGACGGTTCGAAAATACATCGAGAAGCTCGAATCCGAGGGCGTCATCGTCGGGTACTCGGCCGATATCGATCCGAAAAAACTCTCCGGAAAATCAATTGCCCTAGTGGGAATGGACGTCGCGAGCGAGCTCTACGTCGAAGCCACCCGCAAGTTGAAGTCGCTCGACGTTATCGAATCGCTGTACACGTCTAGCGGCGATCACTTGTTGATGGCCGAAGTTAGGGCCGACGACGGCGATAAGGTCGGCGAAGCGATTCAGGAAC
>CAZLHT010000122.1:0-5193 GCA_964559185.1 uncultured Natronomonas sp. | reverse complement strand
AGCGAATCGCGATCCGGTGTTCGGTCGACCCCGAGGATTTCACGCTCGATAACCTGCTCGAACGGCTCGAATCGACGGGATCGACGATGCGAAACGAGGGGATCAAGGCGCTCGCTCACGGCAACCCCGATCTGGCCCAAAGAGCGTTGAACCGCGAACGGCAGGCGAACAAGATCTTCGTGTTGCTGTTGCGGTTGATATTCACCGCCTACCAGAATCCTAATCTCGCTCGCGCCGTTGGCCTTGACTCGGGCTTTCCGCTCATCGGCTACCGATCGATCGCGAAGAACCTCGAACTCACCGCCGACAACGCCGAGGACATCGCCGAAATCGTCCTCGAAACGGAGGGACACGCCCTTAACGTCGACGATGCGACGATGCGGCGGATCAGGGAGTTCACCGATCAAGTGAACGAACTCACCGAGTTGGGTGTCCAGGCCGCGGTGCATCGGGATTACGACATGGCGATCGAAACGCGAAACGGCTTCGCGGAAATCCGCGACCGAGAAATCGAGATCCTCGACGATCTCGAGGAGATGGCGAACAGGGACCTCCTCCGGGTACGCGAGGTGCTCGTGAGTCTGGGTCAAACCGCACAATACGCGGTCAGAAACGCCGAGATAGCGACGAATCTCGCACTCGACGAGGACAGCAACCACGTGACCATTCAGTAGGGAGAAGACAGCACGGTAACATACCGCTATCAGTATCCATCGAAGAGTTAAAGGTCGTGATCGGGTAATACAACGCTCATGAATTCGACGAAAGACACCCAGGATGCGAATATGTGGAGCAAAACGATGCGGATCACCGTCGTGTTTCTGACGGCGGTCGTCCTCGCGGGACTCGCGTTGATCGTATTTAGCGAATTCTTCGCGGGAGTGTTTATATAGTCCAAGGTACTGCGGCGGGACGGCGACAGAACGCGGTAACCGATCGACGGAGGCGACCGTTATGACCCATATTGAAATCGCGGCGACGTTTGTCGGAGTTTCCCAGCGATGGCGATGACCCCCGCCTCGATACTGTGGCGGGTTCTCGTCGTCGCGATCGGTTTCTTTCTTCTTGTAACGCTCCTCGGTGGCGTGCTCGGACAACCGATGGGCCTCAGCTACGTCGAAACCGGGAGCATGCAGCCGCAGTTGGAACCGGGAGACGGCTTCGTCGCAATCCCGACGGCGGTCGCCGGCCCGGTCGAAACAGGCGATGTGATCATCTTCGACGCGGTCGATCTCCACGGAGGCGGACTCGTTACCCACCGGGTGGTCGGCGAAACGGATACCGGGTACGTCACCCGCGGCGATAACAATCCCGTCACGGATCAGGACGGCAGCGAGCCTCCGGTACAGGACGGACAAATCAAGGCGAAGGCATTGCAAGTCGGGGACAGTATCGTGGTCATCCCTCGACTCGGCGCGGTCGTGCTCGGCGTCGGGGCCGCCATCCAATCGGTCCAGCAGACGCTGGCCGGGATATTCGGTACGCGCGCACTGTTGGGTTCGCAGGGATTCGCGTACATCCTGATGGGATTCGGCACGATCGCGTACGTCATCGCGAGTTTCGTCGAGCGCTCGGGCAAGGGAAAGCGAACTCGAAGCCGAAACCGACGAATCGAAATGATGAGCCCGCTCACCGTCATCGCGGTCATGGCAGTCGTTCTCGTGCTGTTACTCACCGCGAGCATGCTCGTCCCCGCCGGAGCACAGCAGTTCCAGTTCGTGAGTTCCCAGACCGATGCTTCCGGACCGGGCGTGATCGAACGGGGAACGACCGAAAACGTCACGTACCGTCTTCCGAGTAACGGACCGCTTCCGGTCGTGACGGTCCTCGAGCCGACGAGTCATGGGGTGACGGTGACGCCCACCGAACGGTACGTCGCCGGCGGACAAACCGAAAACGTCACCGTCACGCTCGAAGCACCACCGGAGACTGGCGCGTACACGCGAACGATCCACGAATATCGATACCTTGCCGTTCTTCCGACCGGAACGATCCTGACGTTGCACGCGATCGATCCGCTCGCCCCGCTGATCGCGATTAACCTCGTGGTCGGGATGTTATTCGTACTGATCGCATCGGCGTTGGTCGGACTCGATCCGATCCGAATCAACCGTAACCAGCGTTCGATCCCGATGCGTGTGAAGTTACGACGCTGGTTCAGGTAGCGAAAGACAGGGGATTCCCCAGTTGGGAGACTCGTACTCGTCAGTTATCTCTCCCGCGTGAAATTCACCCACGAGTCGATCGTGGTCGGATCGCTCGAGTGGTAGTAGACGAGATCGTCGTCGACGACGGCGTACGTCTCCAGGTCGGGATCGCGAATCACGCGCTTTCCGGTGTCGATCGCGATGTCGACGAGATCCTCCAGCGAGTTGATGTAGACGTACTGTTTGCCGGCGTCGGTCGGGAATTCCCCTTCAGAGATCCACTCGTCGTACCGCATGCGGTACACCTGCTCTTCGAGTTCGCGCACGTCCGCAATTCGTGAACTCCAGAAGGCGAGTCCGACGCCAGCGCCGATGAGCACGAGCCCGAGTCCGCCGAACGTGCCCACGAGCGTGAGATCGGGCGGCCGTTGTCGCACCGACCCCGGCGTCGTCTCGCTTTCCGTCCCGGTGGCTTCGAGATCGCTCGCGAACCAGTACGCCCGATCCGTGATCTCCAGTTCGCTCTGGGTGATCAATTCGTCCTCGTAGGGCTCCCCACCGGCGCTTTCGGTCTCGTATGTCGTCCGCAGTCGGATTCCCGTCGAAACCGATCCGACCCCCTCTACGATCCGATTTATTTCGGCGTTTCGCCGCTCCACGGAGGGGATATCGAGTTCAGTCTCGACGCGCAGTTCGCCGTCTTCGACCACCGCTCGATCGGCGGCAAGCGTCTCCTCTTCGTCCCAAAACGTCGTCTCCTGGAAGGTAACTTCGCGATAGAGGGTCAGGTCGTGAGAGACGTTCACCTGCCGATCGTCGGGGAGGTCCGCGATTGCCGTCAAACGCAGATTCGGCGTGGCATTGAGAAAGTACACCGGTTGGTTTTCGAGCGTCGTCGGTGGTTCGTACAGCGATGTCGACTCGGTGACCTCGGCTTCGTGTTCGATCGACGTCGCGAACTCTTGTACGTCCGTCTCCTGGGGTGGGATCTCCTCCGTCGATGGATTCGCGTACACGTATCCGCCCGCACCGATCGACGCGACCCCGAGGACGACGAGCACGGCTCCGACGACCGCGCCGTACACCGCCACCTGGTGTTTCACTCGGACTGACGTCGACATTGAACACCCGACCTGTCCCGGTATCTTCGCATTCGGACCTCTTGCACCGTCTATGCCACCCGGTACTAAAAGGGTCGGGGGTCGAGATTCTCAATATTGGGTCCGATGGCGGATGGAGAATGTAAAATATCTTACATTAAACCAAACGGATATAATTACGAACCTCACATATCCGACCTGTATGAGCGACCCGGTTCGACTCGAGATCGAGGACGGAATAGCGACGATTACGTTGAATCATCCGGAAACCCAAAACGCCCTGAGTTCGACCATGTCGCACGGGATCGTCGACGCGATCGACGATGTCGAAGGCGACGACGATGTACGCTGTCTCGTCGTTACCGGGACGGACGGGACGTTCTGCGCCGGCGGAGATATCAACGCGATGACGGAGCGGTTGGAGGGATCGGTGCCGCTCCACGAGAGCGTTGAAAAGATCCAAAAGAAGATAAGTCGGGCCGTGCGCCGAATCGCGGAGTTTCACCTCCCGACGATCGCGATGGTCGACGGCGTCGCTTACGGGGCGGGTGCCAACCTCGCAATCGCGCCTGATATCACACTCGCGTCGGCCGACGCCCGGATTAGCTTCGGATTCCGTCAGGTCGGTCTCGCCGTGGATACCGGCACCTCCCACCTCCTCCCGCGGCAGGTCGGAACGAGCAAGGCCAAGGAACTGGTTCTGACGGGCGAACTCCTCGACGCGGAGGCGGCCGAAGAACTCGGCCTGTTCAACCGCGTTTTCGAAGGGGACTTCGAGGAGAAAGCCACGGACTTCATCGAACCGATCGCCACCGGTCCCACGGTCGCACTTCGGACTTCGAAACAGCTCATCGAACAGGGATTCGACACGTCGCTCGCCGACGCCATCGCCAACGAGGCGGCCGCACAGGCCTCGGTACTCGACAGCTACGATCACGAGGAAGGCGCGACGGCCTTCGTGGAGCGACGAGAGCCGGAGTTCGAAGGACGGTGACCGCTGGTTAACGCTGTTCGACGTTCGGGGGAATCTATTTTTCATTGGAACGAGTATGACCGTCGAGGCGGTTGGCAGGGATCGATCCCCCCACCGACGTCACACCTTATGAATCACAACGAATGGACCGAATCTCAATCGAAAACGAACGTTACCGTCGACGGCCACGAGCTATCCGTCGCGTATTACGATAGCGGTGTTCCCGAGCGCGCAGACGATACCGCCGGGGCGAATCGAGGGACGCTCGTCTTCCTCCACGGAATCCCGACGTGGTCGTACCTGTGGCGGAATATCGCGTCGGGCTTCGAAGGGGAATATCGCGTCATCGTCCCCGATCTGCTCGGATACGGGAACTCGGATCGACGCGACGGGTTCGACCGGTCGATCCGTGCCCAGGAGGTCATGCTGGAGGCGCTACTCGACGATCTCGGCGAGAGACGCGTTACGATCGTTACCCACGACATAGGCGGTGGAGTCGCGCTTCGCTTCGCCGCGCACTCGCCGGATCGGGTCAACCGGCTCGTCGCCTCGAACGCCGTCTGTTACGATTCCTGGCCCGTCGAGTTCATCGCCGGGCTCGGCGTGCCGGGCACCGCCGATCTCGACGACGAAGAGTTCGACGGGAAACTCAATTTCGTCTTCGCCGAAGGCACCTACGACGAGGCGGACGACGAGTTCGTCGCGGGCATGAAAGCGCCGTGGCTCCGTGACGACGGCAAGCGTGCCATCTCGCGGGCCGCGGTCGCGACGAACACGAACCACACCACCGAGATTGACTACGACGCGATCGACGCCGAGGTACTGTGTCTGTGGGCGAGCGCCGACGTCCTCCAGTCGATCGAGTACGGCGAGCGACTAGCGGAGGACCTCGACGGCGAGGTCGTCGAACTCGAGGGAGCCTACCACTGGGTCACCGAGGATCGCCCGGAAGCCTACCGCGAGGAACTACGGG
>CAZLHT010000121.1:3528-5201 GCA_964559185.1 uncultured Natronomonas sp. | reverse complement strand
CGTCACGGGCGGGTACATGCAGCCGCAGGGACACCTCCAGACCCTCAGCCGGCTGTTCCACAACGGCGCGACGTTACAGGGGGCGCTCGACGCCGCGCGGTGGCGCTACCGCGGATCCGGCCGCTTGGCGGTCGAAGCCCGACTCCCGGCGTCGGTTCAGAACGGCCTGCTCCGGCGCGGGCTCGATCTCGAAGTGTTGTCGGCCGGAGACTTCGGCGGCGCACAGATCGTCCGCCGCGCGGACGGAACGCTCTCGGGGCGAACGAGCCGCGGAACGACGGGACCGTGGCGACCTTTTGAGAGTGAGTGTTACTCTTCGGAAACGGATATCAGCGTTGGTCGGCAGAACCAGCGTCAGACCGCTCCCGCGCGCGCTCAAGCGCCTCGTAGTAGGTCGCCGCGTCGGCCTCGTAGACGAACTGTGCGAGCTCCTCGTGACCGAGATCCTGGGCGGCAAAGCCTGCCCCCATGTAGTTGTGCTCGTCGTCCAACAGCTCCGCATCGAGCACGTCCCGGAGCTGTTGGACGACGGGGTCGGTGATCGGAACCCGGCTCATCCGATGTACCGGAGGTCCTCCTCGCTCGGCGTGCCACCCTGTTCCATTTGGCGGATGCGTTTGACGACCTCCTCCATCTCCTCGGCGCGCTCCGAAAGGGAATCGTAGCCGATCTCTATCGGGATCGCCGCCTCAAGTGTTTCGAGGACGACCCGAGCGCTCTTCGGGTCGACGAGGTAGCCGCTGGTTTCACCCATTAGGCAGACGGCGTCGTAGCCGCGGCGTTCGCCGAGTCCGAGCAGGAGTCCGGAGACGCCGACGATGCCGCCGGCTGGTTCGTTCTCGCGAAATTCGACGCCGACCTTCTCGAGCGTCTCGACGAGCGCATCCGTCGTCGCGGCACCGATGACGTCGGGTTCGTCGACGAGTTCGCCGGTCGGAACGCCCCCGAGGGCGTAGATCCGCTCGACATCGAAGGCGGCGGCGACGTCCAGAAAGACATCCGTCAGCCGGTAGTGACCGGGGGCGTCACCCGCCTGGTGGTCCCCGGTCAAAACGAGGAGATCGCGCCCGGCGTCGGAGATCGCGTACACCTCCGCGCAAGCCAATCTCGTACGTCCGTCCTCGACCGTGACCTGTGGTGGAAAGTGTTCAGAGTAGATGCGCCGCACCAACTCCGCGTCGAACTCCTCGAGGAGGTGTTCGGCCGCGAGTTTCCCGACGTGGCCGACGCCCGGTAGCCCCTCGATCAGAACGGGATCGCTGAGTTCGGGGTCCGCCGGCCGCTCGATGTCGAACTCGTCCATACGGTGCAGTGGGTGGCCAGCGACTTAAGAACACGGCGATACGCCACGGTGGGCGCGTCAGCGACGGCGGGCGCGGCGACGATACTTCCCGTAGGGATCCTCAGGGCTAAAGGGGGCCGGCGCGCTATTTTCGACGCCGGCTCCGCACTCGGAACACGAATCCGAAAGCGTGTACACCGGCCGGTCGTGCTCGGTTCGCCACGCCGAACAGACGCGAATCTCGGATCTCACCGTCCTCTTACTCCTCGTCGGTGCGGCGTTCGCGGTGGAACTCGCCGGAGCCGCCGCCTGCCTCGATGACCTCGCGGGCGCGGGCGGCACTCGACTCGAGTTGGTCCTCGGCGGTCTTGTAGTTCGGCGCTCGGACCCG
>CAZLHT010000121.1:0-3428 GCA_964559185.1 uncultured Natronomonas sp. | reverse complement strand
CCGAGGATCGCCGCCTGCTCGAACCCGCCGTACAGCGAGCCGTGTTCCTCGATGAGTTCGTTGGCGATTCGGCGGAAATCGTCGGCGGCGACGTCCTCACCGAAGGCGATTTCCATCCACTTGTCGGCTTTCTGTTCGTTCTTCCAGTCCTGGATCTTATCGGAGCGCTGGTGGTCGTTGACGTCCTTGATCGATAGGTCGACCTGTTGGGCGCTCTCGTCGACCTCGATGACCTTACAGACGACCATCTGATCCTGATTGACGTGATCGCGGACATTCTTGATCCATCCGGAGGCGACCTCACTGACGTGGACCAGCCCGCGTTTGTCCTCGTACTCTTCGAGGTCGACGAAAACCCCGAAGTCCTCGATTTCGTCGACGCGACCGACGACGAGTTCGGCGGGGGTGGGCCAGCCGCTGTATTTCATACCTGTAGGTAGCCACGTGAGGAGAATAAAAGCTCCGTTGTCGCCCGCCGGTCCCGAAAACCGTTGATCGTACTTTCACGACAATTTCTCGGTCCCACGCGCAAACGTCTCGAAAATAGCCACAGCCAGAAAATAGCACAGACGACGGGACGACCTACCGTGCGTCGACGACCTCGACGACCTCGCCGTGGAGTTCGGCTTCACCGCCGGTCGGCGTCGCGAGCGTCGACCCGCAGACGGCGCAGTTGACCGTTCCCGCCGCTTTGCCGAAGACTATCTGATCGTTCTCGCAGTCGCCACAGCGGACGCGGATGAAATCTCCGGCCATGGTTACTCCTGGAAGGTGAGTCGACCGGCGCGCCATCCCTCGCGGAGGTGAGCCTTCCCGCACTCGCTGCAGCGGTACTTCAGGTCGGTCTTCTTGGTCGGTTTGTCGCCGCCAGGAACCTTCGAGAATCTGCCGGCGTTCCCGATAACCGCCTTTCCCCGGCGAGTTCGGCGGGCGTCCCACTTCGTCCCCGAAGACCGACCCGTCCGGACCTTCTCGACTTCGTGTTCGTGGTGGGTATGACAGTGCGGACAGTACGTGTTGAACCGGCGTGGCATTTCCATAGGTACCGATCGGTAACGCGTCGTGGGTTAAAACGGGTTTGGTTTCTTCGCCGGCGATTGGACGAGCGCGACGACGGCCCAACCCGACGGAAAGCGGATCAACGGCGGTGATCGGTGGCGGTAAGGAAACGACGGAATCACTCATGTCGAAGCGCTTAACCCGGATTCGTCCGAACCCCGGGTATGAAAAAGCTCATCGTCCACGGGGACCCCGGCATTCGGAAGGGAGCCGTCATCGAGTACGACGGCGAGGAGTACGTCTGTTTCGGCGTCTCTCGACAGGGCGAGTGGCACGGTCCCGAGGAGGTTCAGCTGTGGTGTACGATCGGGACGGCGGACGAACGGGAGACGTTCGAACGGCGCGAGTACATTCCGATGCGACTCGAGACCGACGACGTCGACGCCGAGGACGTGACCGTGATAAAATCGAAAGGCGATCCCGCGACGGCCTGATCCGCCGCCCGCGAGCCCACCTGTTCTATTCTTTGGCGACGCCGCTCCACGTGTTCGTCGCCCCGCCGTCGACGATGACAGACTCCCCCGTGACGAATCCCGAAAGCGGGCTCGCCAGATACAGAACCGCATCGGCGATATCCCCCGGCTGTGCGACCCGTCGAAGCGGCGCGGCCCGCTCGTAGGTGTTCAACGCCCGCCTGTCTTCCCCGAACATCTCGAGATCCTGTCTAGTCATGGACGTCTCGACCAGGCCGGGACAGACCGCATTCGCCCGGATTCCGTGCGGTCCGAGCGCGGCCGCCATGGCGTAGGTCATCAACCGAACGGCCCCCTTCGAGGCGCAATAATGCACACCGGTCGCGCGTCCCGTCATCCCGGAGATGCTGGCGATGTTGACGATCGACCCCTCGCGTTCAGCGTCGATCATCCGCTTTGCCGCGACCTGCGAGCCGAAAAAGGGGCCTTTGACGTTGATGTCCATCATCCGCTCGAACTGTTCTTCGCGTATCTCGAGGAAGTCGTCCGAGCGGGTGATCCCCGCGTTGTTGACCATGATCCTGAGCCCGCCGAGCGCCTCGGCGGCGTCGACGGCTGCTTCGAGATCCGACGGAGCCGTGACGTCGCACTCGACATATCGGCCTGCGGCGTCGAATGACGATTCGATCCGTTCGTGGGTCGGATCGCCGCCCTCGCGCGGTTCCGACTGGAGATCCGCGATCACCACGTCTGCGCCGTGCTCGGCCAGCGTGAGGCCGATCTTTCGCCCGATACCGCTCGAACCGCCGGTGACGACCGCCACGTCGTCTTCGAGGTCTAACGTACCCATCGAACGATGCAACGTAATAGATCGTTATAATACTCCGTGTCCGGGTGACGCGTTCATTCGCGTCGCCGAACCGAGACCGGATCGTTTCACCACGGTGCGTCTTTCAACCCGAACGCGTACGCGATCGCGTTCGTCGAAACGTGCAACAGCGGCGTCAACACGAACACGACGACGAGCACGGGGAGCGAGAACGTCTCGAGGAACCACCCGGTCGCGACGATCGCTGTCAGCGTGAGCGAGACGACGACGAAATCCAGCTGATCGACGCCCGGAAACGCGGTCCCTTGGTCCCGGCCGGTTCGACGTTTGAGAAACGAGGCGAGAATGTCGCCGAGCATCGCGCCGAAGGCGAGCGAAACGGCTGCTGCGATCGGGAACGGAGCGGCGGCCACGGACTCACCGACGAACCGGTGCAACTGGTTGAGACCGAGCGCGACGAGGACGCCGGCGACCGTTCCGACGGCGGTACCGCGCCACGTCTTGCCGTTGCCGAGGATCCGTTTGCCGTCCGAAAGCGTTCGACCGTCATCGATGGGACGGCCGCCGCCGGCAAGCACCGCGACGTTGTTCGGGATGTAGGCCGGAAGCATCACCCAGACGGCGACGACGACCGTTTCGACGATCATACCGCGACTGTGGTCGCCGGCCTGATAAAGGAGCGTGATTTCGGAGTTCGTCCGACGACCCGGCGATTTATATACGATCGCGGAGCCAGACTTCGGCATGGACCCCGATGCCCTCCGAGACGAAGTCGAAACGTGGGTTCACGACGGAATCATCTCCGAAGCGCAAGCCGAGGCGATACTCGCGCGCTACGACGGAGACGACGCCGAACGATCCCGGGCTGTCCTCGCGCTGTCGGTCGTCGGAGCGGCGCTCGTCTTCGTCGGCGTCACGCTGTTTTTGGCGACCAACTGGGACGACCTGCCGACTGTCGCACAGATCGCCGTTCTCCTTTCGGCCCCCGGATTCGCCTACGCCGGCGGGATCGCCGCCTACCGACGGTCGATTCCGCGGATCGGGCTCGCATGCTGTCTGCTCGGCGCGGTATTGGCCGGGCCGTCGCTGTTTTTGCTCGCCGATCTCGCCGCCGCAGAGATCGCCGA
>CAZLHT010000120.1:0-5206 GCA_964559185.1 uncultured Natronomonas sp. | reverse complement strand
ACGCTCGCGGGCTTCGTGGTCGGACTTCCGGTCTTCGTCTACCAGACATATCTGTTCATGCGCCCCGGCCTCTATCAGCAAGAACGGCGGTACTATCTCGCATCGGTACCCGCGAGCCTCGTGCTGGGCGTCTTCGGCGTCCTCTTCGCGTACTTTCTCATCCTCCCGGCGATCTTCACGTACTTTCTGACCTACTCGCAGGACGCCGCCACCATCGCCTTCGGACTGACCGAGACGTTCGACCTCATCGTGTTGATGATGGGGCTCTTCGCCGCGGTGTTTCAGATCCCGCTGTTCGTTATGCTCGCGATCATGATGGGGCTGACGACGCGTGCGTGGCTGGCGGCCAAGCGACTGTACTTCTGGGGTGCGTTCCTCGGGATCGCGTTCCTGTTCAGCCCGGATCCGACCGGGATGGCCCCGATCCTCGTCGCGGCGACGATGATCGGACTGTTCGAGGCGACGCTGTTGGTACTGCGGTGGGTCGAGCGGTAGCGTGACGTGTCGGCATTTGAGCGGAATCTCACCGTTCCGAATCGCGGAGAACCAGCGGTTCGATGGCGAGCGTTCGTTTCGCGACCGTGAGGATCCGAAGCACGTAGGAGACGAACAGCATGAACGGGACGAGCGTCAGGGCGAACGCGCCGCCCACCACCAGGATCACGTGATCGATCCCGAACGTGCTTCCCGGGAAGGTCCCCGCGTTGACGACGGCGACCATGATCCCCGCGACGACCACCGCGGGGATCGCCGCGTACAGGATCTGTCTCGAGAGGTCGATCAGCGACCACTGAAAGTACAGGGTCTTGACGTGTTCGCGCGCCGGCGCGAACAGCGACAGCGCCGCCTTCAGGTCGTCGAGTGCGTCGAGTTCGGACTCGGTCAGGCTCTCATCGTACTCGTATTCGATCCGTTCGAGTCGAGCTATCTTGCGACCGTAGTTGAAATTCAGGGCGGCGAAGACCACGTCGAACGAGCCGAACTGTGCGCCCTCGAGTTGCTCGCGTACGGTTTCGGCGTTACCGACGACGTCATCGGTGAGCGATTTGACCTCCCTTCGGAGGGACCGGCCGTCGGGTGTGCCGAACGACGTCCGGAACGCTTCCGATCGCGTTATCGTGGCGTCGAGGATCTCCGTGAGAAACTCCGAGGGGTTCGTCGAGGGCGGTGATCCGATCAGCTCCTGGATGAACGCTCTGACTTCCATCGAGCTATTCATCCGACTGCGCTGGTCCCCGAGCGGGCCGTTCTCCTGGGTGAGAACGAGCTGTCCGATCGTGACGACGAGCGTCGTGCCGGTCACGACGACCGGAATCATCGTCGCGAACAGCGTTTCGATCACGTCGTCGGATTCGATCTGCTGTGCGAACGACGGCGGGAGTGCGACGACGGCGATGACGAACGCGACGAACACGAACGCCGTCAGGACGCCGGTGAGGAGGTGGCGGTTCGAGCCCAGGAGGATCCAGAGTTTTAGACGGTTCTCTTCGGCACGCTCGCGCATCGTGTCGGCGGTTTCCCGCTCCGCTTCGTCGATCATTCGGCCCTCCGAATCGGCCGCTTGAACACCAGATACTTGGTGCCGCCGCCTTCGTAGTCTATGGTACCGACGAACTCCCAGCCCTTCGCACCGAGCTCGTTCAGCTCCCGTTTCGGATCCGTCGACTCCTTTCGCGTCTCCTCGCGCGGAGGACGGAGCGTATCGTACTCCCAGCGGATGGGTTTCTCGTGGGTCGTCATCGATACAGGAACCGGTGTAGGTGTCGGTATCCGTTCTGTAGGAGTTCGTCCGATCGACGCTCGCGAACGCGCGGCTCGACCCGTCTCTCCTTGATCGCGTCGACGATCGTTTCGGGCGTGAGTCGCGACGCGTCGATCCTGGTATACGCACGCCCGACACCGATCGGAACGTGTGCATCGCTGCCGCCGATCATCGGCAGATCGAGGGCTTCCGATAGCTCCCGGACTCGCTCTCGGTCCCCCGGATGCTTGCCGTTCACTTCCACCGCGTCGAAGTCCGCTTCGCTCTCGCGGAGAGTACTCCTACGAAACGGATGCGCGATGATCGCGGCGCAGCCGCGCTCGTGTGCCCGCGAGACGACCTCCTCCGCGGTTTGGATCCCCGGCACCGTTCGGGATGGCGGATCCGGGCCGATGACGAGCGCGTGTCCGGCCGTCGTCGTGATCTCGATCCCCGGTACGAACTGCATCCGACCCGTCACCGGCTCGAAGTTCGAGTAATAATCGTGATTCGTTAGCGCGACCGCGTCGAGATCCCGCCGCCGGCCGTACAGCGCCAAAAGCTTCGCACCGATCGGATCGAACGGGGTCGGTCTCCCTCGAAACGCGTGAAAAAATCGCGTGTGTGCATGTAGATCTACCGCGAACATCCTATCATTTCCCCCTGTTCGCGGGACGTGCGATCTCGCGTTTCTCGTTCATCGTTCTCGATCGGGATCTCGTTCGTACGTGTCCCCGACCGCTACGGCGAGCGTTCGCGGACGGCTCTCGATCGATAGCCTCCGTCGCTGAACGATCTCCCCATCGAGGCTGAACCGTATGGGCTCGGAATCGCGTACCGTAATCGTCAACGACGCCGTCTGCGATCGCACGATGTGTTCCGAGTTTCGGCCGAACAACCGCTCGATGACCGTATCGCTCAGAAGATCGATAGTCGGCACGTCCCTGATGACCGAGACGTCGAAAAGACCGTCCTCCATGTCGGCTTGGTCCCCTCCCTCGGTGGTGAATCGCCGACCGTTCCCGACGAGTACGCAGAGAGCGTCGCCGGTCCACGCCGTCGGTTCCGATCCGCGTTCCTCGGTATCGATCGCGAGTCGGGGCGGGTCGAAATCCCTCGCGGACCGAAGCGTCGTGAGCACGTACGCTAAAACGCCGAGTCGATCTTTCATCGTTGAGGACGTCTCGCCGCTCGAATCCGCGGTCAGCCCTGCGACGCATGAGTTCACGAAGGGACGATCGGTCGCCCGTCCGAGGTCGATTCGACGTCTTTCCCCGTTCGCTACCACGTCGAAGGCGGTGTCGAGATCCGGAATGCCGAGTTGTGTCGCGAAGTTATTACCGGTCCCCAGCGGGACGATCCCGAGCGTTACGTCCTCGAACGCGTTCGCCCGATCCATCCCTCGGACGACCTCGTTCACCGTTCCGTCACCGCCGCCGGCGACGATCGTCGAATATCCGGTTTCGGCGGCTCTCCGTGCCAACCTGATCGCATCCCCCGGCGCATCGGTTCGTTCGAGATCGTAGCCGCGTAGCTCAGCGCGTCTTCGGATCTCGTCGCCGTGGTTTCCCCGTCCGCTTTTCGGGTTGTAGACCAGTATTGTTCCTGACATGCTGTGTTCTCGGTGATCTCGAAACGTACGATCGGACGGCGTCGACTCCCGCTCTCACCCTCCCTTTCCCCCGCCCACGTTTCCCCGGTCGAAGCGCGGCGGTGTGGTTCGGACGTACGATACGGAATCCTAGGGGGATCGACCATTTCGTTACACGTGCCGTACTCGCCGATAGGCCTGACGTACCCGCGTCCCGGTATCACCCGCGGTCCGCGGGGTGAGGCAAACGACGTTCGAGAGACGAGCCAAACAAAAGACGTAGATGTGTTGGCTGCGCGCGTGTACGTAAATGATAGACCGTTTCCGTCACCCCCTCGCCGCCGTCTGCGTGGCGCTGGTGATTGTCCTCCCATGGCTCGAAACGTTTGTCTCCTTCGGGGGATACGGAACCGTACATCCCGGCGAGAACATCGCCCCCGTCGCCGCCGTTCTCGTTTCCGGTCTCGCGATACTGGGTGCTGCGTTTTTGCTCGCCTGGGCGGCCGAAACCGCCGAGAAAGACGTCCCGAGGGCGTTCGCCATCGCCGTACTCGCGGTGCTCGCCGTGGCCCCCGAGTACGCCGTTGACGCCCTCTACGCGTGGCAGGCCGGGGGCGGCTCCGAGCAGGCGGCCAATCTCGCGGTCGCCAACATGACCGGAGCCAATCGGATCCTCATCGGTCTCGGGTGGTCCGGCATCGCGCTGTTTACCATATACCGGGCGAAAACCACCGCCGATCAGGCGGTCGAATCCCGCCCGGGATTCCTCGCCGATGCGGTCGCGCTTGATCGGAATATCGCGACCGAAATCACGTTCCTGCTGGTGGCGACGGCCTACGCGTTTTTCATCCCGATTCGCGGCGGTATCGGCCCGATCGATTCACTCTTTCTCGTCGGACTCTTCTTTCTATATCTCCTCATTATCATCCGCAGCGACGTCGACGCAGCCGAGTTGCACACGGGTGTCCCCGCCCACTTCCAGCGGTATTCTAGGCCGCGACGGGTTCTCGTTATCCTCTTCGGGTTCGCGTTCTCCGGGGCCGTAATCGTCACGGCGGTCCACCCGTTCGCCGAGGGGCTCGAACGGGTGGGGATTCAAAACGGTATCCCGGAGTTCTTTATGATCCAGTGGTTCGCACCGCTCGCCTCCGAGAGCCCCGAACTCATCGTCGTCGCGTACCTGGTGAACAAGGCGCGTTCGACCGCCGGATTCAACGCGCTCATCTCCTCGAAGCTGAATCAGTGGACGCTGCTCGTGGGAACGCTGGCGATCGTCTATTCGATATCGGCCGGAGCGATCGGCACCCTTCCGTTCGATTCGAAACAGGCGGCCGAAATCTGGATCACCGCCGCCCAGAGCTTCTTCGCAATCGCCATCCTGACGAACTTCGAGATCAGCACCCGGGAAGCGATCGCGTTGCTCGTGCTGTTCGGTTCCCAGGTCCTCGTCGAGTTCTACGTCATCCAGACCTACGTCGAACCGGTCGCGACCTCTCTCAGCATGTCGACCCTCTACGCCTACACCGCCGTCTATCTCCTCGTCGGTTCCGGGTTGTTCCTTCGACGTCGCGAGAGCGTTCACTACCTCCTCCGCCGAACCGTCTCGAACGCTTGCGTGGCATTGGGACTCGGCGGCGAGCGGTCCGAATACGCCGAATGAGATCAGGAAATCGCCTCGATGGATTCCTCGATTGGGAACACTGATTATCGCCGCCGCCGTAGCGCCCGGCATGACCTACGTCGTCGCCGTCAGACACGGCGAGACGGACTGGAACCGGAACGAGCGCATGCAGGGGTGGGCACCCGTCCCGCTGAACGAAACCGGCCGAGAGCAGGCCGCCGCGGTCGGCGGTTGGCTGGCCGACGAGTACGAG
>CAZLHT010000119.1:4031-5222 GCA_964559185.1 uncultured Natronomonas sp. | reverse complement strand
AAGATCGACATGAACTTCCTCTCGGACGTCTACGTCCCCTGCGAGGAGTGCGAGGGGGCACGATACAACGACGAGACGCTCGAGGTCACCTACAAGGGTGCGACGATTTCGGACGTGCTGGACATGGAAGTCGACGAGGCCTACGACTTCTTCGAGAGCCACACCGGCATTCGCCGCCGGCTCGAACTCCTCCAGGATGTCGGGTTGGGATACATGCGCCTCGGCCAGCCGTCGACGACGCTGTCGGGCGGGGAGGCTCAGCGTGTCAAACTTTCCGAGGAACTGGGCAAGCGAGACACCGGGGACACACTGTATCTCCTCGACGAACCGACGACCGGCCTCCATAGCGAGGACGAACGAAAGCTGATCGACGTCCTCCACCGCCTCGTCGACGACGGGAACACGGTCATCGTCGTCGAACACGAACTCGATTTAGTCAAGAACGCCGATCACATTCTCGACCTCGGGCCCGAAGGCGGCGAGGGCGGGGGCACCATCGTCGCCGAGGGAACCCCGGAATCCGTCGCCCGGACGGACGATTCCCACACCGGCCAATATCTCCGCGGTCTCCTCCCGACTGTCGATTTGGAGGGACCGCGAAACGACGCTCGACGCGCCGCCGGAGACGACTGAATCCGATGTCTGGAACCAATACACTGGAGCTGAGATCGATCCGAATTCAGCTCCAGTAACCGAGCACGTGAGCGCCCCCGACGACGGCCGCACCACCGATCGCGTGCCGCGCACCGACGCCGCCGACGAGGACGCCGAACGGGCCGGAGGCCGGCTCTTCCGGTTCGTCGTCGGGTGATTCGTCGTCGGTCCGCTCTTCGGAGTCATCCGTACCGATTTCCGCCGAATCGTCGTCGCTCGAGTTCGATGTCCCCGGCGGCTCCGGCTCATCCGTCTCTCCGGTATCGGTATCGGTATCGGTATCGTCCGCCTCGACTAGCAACCGGCCGGTCGCTTCGGCATCTTCGACGGAGATAGCATACTGATACTCGCCGGGATCCAAGTCGATTCGCCCCTCGAACGCGACGGTTTTCGCGTCGTTCTCGTCGAGTTCGGTGGCTCGGCCCTCGACCCGCTCGCCGTCGACGATGAACTCGACGGATCGTCGCCCGGGCAGATAGCCGACGTTTTCGATCGTCGCGGAGACGGTCGAAAGATTCTCACCCGTTTCGACCGTCG
>CAZLHT010000119.1:2216-3931 GCA_964559185.1 uncultured Natronomonas sp. | reverse complement strand
CGAATCACCGGACGATTGCGGCTGTCGATACGGTCGTACTCTACCATCCGTTCTTCGACCGTAATCAGACGCGTTTCGGTAACGTTGTCGGTATCCGCGTCGTGATACGGGAAGTGGGGCTCGGCACCGTTGGGATCGAGACCGTCGTGATCGACGGTTCCGAACCAGCCCGTCTCACCCGTCGACGCGTAGCCGAATTCGAACTCATACTCGTCTCCAGGGGCGATCTCTCGATCGAACGGTCCGGTTCCACGGGTATCGATGACGAGATAAAATCGCTCGATTGAGCGCTGTTCGCCGTTTTGGACGACGGGTTCGTGGACGAGATACAACTCGCCGTCGGCCGCGTCGTCGATATCGAGCTTCGTCACGCGTTCGTTCGGCCCCGGATTCGTCTGTTCGGCGTCGAGGACAACGCCGTCGGGGAATTCGAGTAGTTTCGAAAGCGTCTTTCGATCGATCTCGACGCCCTCCGTACCGAGTCGATCGTCGAGCCACGAAACGAGACCGGTGATACCGCTCGCCTCGATCTCTAATACGAGTCGATCGCCCTTCGCGACGGTCCGACGTTCCGTCAACATCCCCCGGAGGTCGCCGAGCCCCGCCTCGCCCTCGAACTCGTTGGCACTCCCCCTCGGGGCGACGTACGTCGTGACGTTGCCGAATCCCTCCGTGTCGGAAATCACGAGATTCGAGCGGGCGAGCGGGCGCTCGAAGTCTGGGACCCCATCGTCGCGAACGGTGACATCTCCCGACGCACCCGCGACGAGGCGGAGCCGATCGGGTTGTAACGGACGCGGGAGGTCGCCGACGCCGATATCCGAATGGAACGACGAGAGGTCGTCGGCACCGCCGTCGAAGGACACGTCGTCGAATCCATCGTGCTCCGGATCGTGGTAAAAGCTCGTCACCTGCCCGTCATCCGTGGCGTAGACTTCCTCCGTCGGGACGTTCGTCCCGAGCAATCGCGTGTTGATCCGAATCGTCGTACTCGCTCGGACGTGAAGTATATCGAAGTAATTCGTCAGCGCGTTATCGCCGCTGAATTTGTCCCCACCGATCATGAGGTACGCCTCGTCAGTGTTCTCGAGCGAAACGTCAATCTCGACGATCTCGCCGGCTGCAGTTTCGTAGAAATCGTCGCCGAACTGCACGTCGATTTCGCGTTCCTCGACGCCGACCTCGGTGGTATCTCTCGCCTTCGTGTCGCGTACCTCGTACCCGAAATTGTACGTCGCCTCCAGAACGGGATCAAACGTCATCGGGACCTCGTCACCGGCCTCGACGTCTCGAATCACGATCATCGAGTCGGAATCGTCGACCCGTTCGACGCCCCCGTTCGTTTCCCCCTCGAAGACCTCGAACAGTTCGTCGGCGTCCAATTCGTCGGACGTCACGTTGACGTCGAACGGGGTGGATCGGAGCGGCGAATCGAGCGTGACGCCCGTCTCCGCACCGTCACCGACTGTGGCCACCGTCCCATCGGTTTGTGTCGCCTCGAGTCGCTGGGTTCGTACCTGAAAGGCGTTCTCGTCCGCAAGGACGACGTCATCCCCGTCGTGAACGATATACCAGCCCGGCTCGATCGAATCGTCGGACGTATCGATCGTCGTCGTTCCGTCCGGCGACACGGATTCGATCGGATCGCCGAGTGAGTCTGCGTCGGGATCGTATTCGTAGAGATTGTAATCGGATCCGGACACCAAGTTATCGAC
>CAZLHT010000119.1:0-2116 GCA_964559185.1 uncultured Natronomonas sp. | reverse complement strand
CCGTCGTTTCGATTCCGGACGCCTCGACGTGGAGCTCGTGGTCGTTTTCGAGTCCAATCCACGATTCGTCGTCCTCGATCGTCACGTCGTCGATCGTCGGTTCGGCGGCGGCAGGGGGGAACAAAAGGCACAGTGTTCCGACGAGGAGACAGAAAAGTACGATCACAAAGCGAACGCTCCGCGGAGCGGTATCGGAGCGCTCCCCATCGAGAACGTCGAGTAGAGTCGTCGACATACGGCCGTCTACGAAAGATTTCTTTGTCTTCGGTTATGAACCGTCGGCTCGGATCAATTTTCGATGCTGAGTCGGAGCGAACGTTAATTTATCCCGACGGGGTAGATCTGGACGATCATGCCGTCGTGTCGGAACTGTGGTACCGAGGTCGGGAAGTCGTACAACTTTTGTCCGACGTGTGCGACCCCACAGACCGACGAGGCTGGCCGACGGCTCACCGAATATATCGACAAGCGTGCGGGACAGCGGGACCGTGGAAACGTCGGACTGTTGGAGCCCGACGACCTCCGTTATCGCCTCCAGTACGCCCTCGGATACGTGGCGATCGTCGCCGGGCTGACGACGCTCACCGCCGGTGCGGGACTCTTTTTCCTTCTGGCGGGACTGGTCGCTCTCCCGCCGGTACAGACGATCATCGAATCCCGCCTGGGCCGACCGCTCGGAGACCGCCCGACTGCGGCCGCAGTCGGCGGGTTGTTCGTCGGAGGGGCAGCGACGTTCGTCGTGGTCTAGGTTCGTCGGGCGAATCGGCCTGTAAACTTATTCCGCTGGGCCGTAAGGAGTTGGTATGGAACCCGTCAGTATCGGGCTGGTCCTCGTAGGACTGGCACTCGTATTCTTCGGCGCGGCGCTGTCGGTGTACGCCACGGCGCTGTTGGGCTTTCTCATCGGAGCCGCAGCGAGCTACGTCGTCGCACCCCAATTGCTCGGTACTCTTGGAGCCGGCGGGCCTGTCGGGTTCGCCGTCGCCGTACTCGTCGGCGGGGGGCTCGGAGCCGCGCTCGCGTACGTCGCGCTCTCGTTCGCGACGGCGATCCCCGCCTTCGTCGTCGGCGCATACATTGGATTGTACGTCATCACGCCGATCTTCACCGAGGGCGGTCTCGTCAAGTACCTCGTGATGATCCTCGCGGGCTTCGTCGCCGCGCTACTCGGCTTTACGCTTACGAAGTTCGCGCTGATGTTCATCACGGCTTTCGTCGGCTCGGCGTTCGCGTCCGGCTCGCTCACGATCACGGACTTCCGGGCCGCCCGAGACGCCTTCTCGCTCGATCCGATCCTCTTCGATCCGTTCGGGACGACGCCGATATTCGGCGTCGAACTGCCGCTTTTTGGGGTCCTGTTCCTTCTGGGCATCCTCTCACAGATCGGGCTGTTCAAACTGGGCTGGGTCACCCGGTTCGCGACGGTGCTACCGGGCATCGGTCGGGTGCTGGGAAGCGGCGACGAGGCGTAGCCGGCGCAAAGGGATAGATCCCGACGGGGTTGCGGTGGATATTTGCCCGCCCGCGACCCCAGTAAAAGTATGTACGATTTCCTCGTCGTGGGAGCCGGTCCCTCCGGATCTCGGTTCGCCCGCTCGGCCACGGAGCGGGACCACGACGTGCTCGTTCTGGAGGCCGGCGAGATCGGTCGACCGCTGGCCTGTTCGGGCCACGTCAGCCTCGACGTCTGGGAGTTCGTCCCCGACTCGGCCCGCGGGCGGCTTCGACAAAACGAGATCTACGGGGCCAGATTTCACCTCGGGGGCGCGGACAGCCATGCGTACCCGTTTTATAAAGATACGGTGGTCTCGAACGCGATTGATCGAGTCGGTCTTGACCGAACGCTCGCCGAGTGCGCGCGCGAGCAGGGGGCGACGATCCGGACAGAACACACCGTCACGAGCGTCGAAGAGCGTCCAGATCGCGTCGAAGTCAAGGCGGCGGGGCCCGACGGTATTGAGCGGTTCGAGGCGAAGATCGTCTGCGGGGCCGACGGCCCTCGCTCGAAGGTCCGAAGCCAGCTCGAACTCCCCGAACCGACAGAGCTACTCCACGGAATCCTCGGATTCGATCCCAAGCCGGATCACGACGACTTCGTCGACGTCCACCTGACGAT
>CAZLHT010000118.1:1660-5242 GCA_964559185.1 uncultured Natronomonas sp. | reverse complement strand
CACGGCGAGACGTGCATCTCGGGGCTGTACGCCGCCGGCGAGTGCGCCTGTGCGTCCGTGCACGGATCGAACCGCCTCGGCGGAAACGCCCTGCCCGAACTCATCGTCTTCGGGGCCCGCGCGGGTCATCACGCCGCGGGTCGCGACCTCGGCGAACCGAAGGTTCGGACCGGCCCCTCCGCCGAGACCGAGGCGGAAGCGGACCTCGACACGCCGGTCGAACCGGGCGCGCTCGATTCGACCGACGGGGACGTCGTGGCCGATGGGGCGCTCGTCGAACCCGTCGAAGTCGTCGACCACGCAGTCGAATCCGAACGACAGCGCGTCGAGGAGCTGCTCGAACGCGACGGCGCGAACCACGCCGAAATCCGTGAAGATCTACAGAAGGCGATGACCGAGCACGTCAACGTCTTCCGGGAGAAGGCGGGACTCAGAAAGGCGCTCGAAATCATCCGCGAATGTCGAGAGCGGTATCAAAATGTCGCCGTTTCGGATCCCTCGCGAACGTTCAACACTGATCTCATCCACACGATCGAGACCAGAAACCTCATCGATGTCGCCGAGACCATCACGCTCGGCGCGCTCGCCCGCGAGGAGTTCCGCGGCGCGCACTGGCGAGAAGAGCATCAAGAGCGGAAGGACGACGAGTGGCTCAAGCACACGATGATCGCCTGGGACGACGGCACACCCAGGATCTACTACAAACCGGTCATCCTCGAAGGACAGAACAAGACGTACGAACCGAAGATTCGCTCGTACTGATCGGAGATCTACCGAGCCGTTCACCCGACGAACCCATCGGTGCTCCACTCCGCGTTACCCTCCTCGGGTTCGATCGACGCCGGGGCGCTCACCAGGACGAACGCACACTCCTCGTCGTCGTTTCTGATCTGTCGCGTCGCGTTCGGCGGTATCCAGATCGCGTCGCCGTTTTCCATGGCGACGACCTCGCCGTCGATGACGACCGTCGCCGTCCCCTCGATGAGAACGTAGATTTCCTCGTGGCCATTTTCGGTGTGATCGTGCGGTCGACTCTTCCAGTTCGGTTCACACCGGGTGATCGTCACGCCGATCTTCTCGCTTTCGAGCGGTTCCCGGAGAAAGTGCATCCCGCCCGAGACGGGATCGATCTCGCGGTAGTTGACCCGTTTGTAGCTGCTCATACCCCCGGTAGAACGGCCACCGAAATAGGTTTCACGCCGAAAACGGGGATTTTTCCGATAGGTAAAGCGGATCGACTCGCTTCGTCGGAAACCGGGTCGACCTCACCCTCAGCTATTCCCGTCGACCCCCTCGACTGCAGCGCCGAGCCGGCGGGTCGCCGATTCCGGATCTTCGGCGGCCGTGATCGCCGAGATGACGGCGACGCCGTTCGCCCCCGCTTCGACGACGTCAGCGGCGTTGTCTGGGGTGATACCACCGATTCCGACGAACGGAAGGTCGGTCGTCTCGCGAATCTCCCGAACCCCTTCGAGACCGATGTTCGATTGCGCCGGCTCGGTGTCCTTCGAGTCGGTTTCGTAAACCGCGCCGACACCGAGATAATCCGCTCCGGCGTGCTCCGCTCGACGGGCCGCGTTTGGCGTCGACACCGATCGGCCGACGATCGCCTCCCGCCCGAGTTGTTCACGAGCGGACGCGATCGGAAGGTCGTCGTCGCCGAGGTGGACGCCGTCGGCACCGACCGCGCCTGCCAGATCGATCCGATCGTTGACTATCAGCGGGACGTCGGCGGACGCCGTCAACTCGCGTAGTCTCTTCCCGAGTTCGTATCGCTCCCGTGCGCTCGTCCCCTTCTCGCGCAGCTGGACGATGTCGACGCCGCCCCGAACGGCACGCTCGACGATTTCGATCGTCGAACGGCCGGCCGAAAGGCTCGCATCGGTGACCAGATACACGCCGTACGTTCCGGTCATACGACCGATTTATCACGTCGAACTCGTATGTTCCTTCCGTTCGATCGGCCCGTGGCCGACCGTGGCCAGCGGACCGAATCCACCCCCGACCGCTTCGACGGTTCCAAATCCGAGGGAGATGGTGACGGTTCCGAGCGCCGGAAACCTCTGAGGAGTCGGGATCCGAATGCCGACCGCGACGAAGAAGGCGCCCGCGAACCTTCGGTGTGCGGCGGAGTCGTTGCCGGAGACGATCCGTACTCGTGAGACCGACCCGCCGTCGTCGCGATAAATCGGCTCCGGGGGCGAATAGCGGTGGCCCCTCTCGCCCGGCTAGGAATCATCGACCGGCTCGTTCACGCGCCACAGATACAACGTCGCGTAACTCCGATATGGAGCCCACCGTTCGGCTTCGAGCACCATCTCCTGACGCGATAGCTCCTCACCGAAGAGCGTTCGCATGCCCTTTCTGACGCCGAGGTCGCCGACCGGAAAGACGTCGGGACGGCCGAGCGCGAACAGCAGTTGCATCCGAGCCGTCCACTCGCCGACGCCTTTGATCGCGGTGAGCTCTTCGATCACCGCCTCGTCGTCGAGGGTTTCGAAATACGCCCGATCGTACTTGTCGTCGAACGCCTCGGCGATGTTTCGGACGTACCCCGCCTTCTGTCTGGAGAGTCCACAATCGCGAAGCGTCTCCGGGTCGGTGGCGAGGATTCCCTTGGGCGTGATATTGACGGCCTCGGACAGTCTCGATTCCGTCGCCGCGGCCGATGCCATCGATACCTGTTGACGAAGTATCGAGACCACGAGTCTGCGGAACATGTCCGTCGCCGGATCGAGTTCGATCCGACCGTATCGATCGATGAGCGGGCCGATGTAGTCGTCCGTTCGAAGTTGCTCGTGCGGGGTCGACATGTCCGTAGGGAGAACGCACCGGATGAAAAAACCACTACTTACTCGACGGATGTATCCCCGACCGTCGATCGGTCCGAACGGGTCGGTTCGATCGGCTTCGCCGGAACCCCGGCGACGGTGACGCCCGGCGGCACGTCCTCGACAACGACGCTTCCGGCACCGACCGAGGCGTTTTCCTCGACCGTCACCGCACCGATGAGTGTCGCGTTCGCTCCGACCGTGACGCCGTCTTCGAGCGTCGGATGCCGCTTCTCGCGGCGCATCGAATTTCCGCCGAGCGTAACGCCGTGATACAGGAGCACGTCGTTTCCGATCGCCGCCGTCTCGCCGACGACGACCCCCGCGCCGTGATCGATGAACAGCCGACGCCCGATCTCGGCCGCCGGATGAATCTCGACGCCGGTGAGAAACCGGACGAACTGCGAGAGGAATCGGGCGGAAAATCGAAATCCTCGCGTCCACAACGCGTGCGCGAGTCGATACCCCCAGACGGCGTGGAGTCCGCTGTACAGGAGCGCGACCGTCGCGGCGCTCGTCGCGGCCGGATCCTTCGCGAGGGCGGTCCGTACGTCCTCTCTGAGCGTTTCGAGTATCATCGTGATGTCACTGGGATGGGTCCGTCTCGAACGTCTGATCGCCGGCCGAAGGTCGTGCTCCCGACGCGAAATCGAATCGGTGCCGTACCGCGACGGACGACGCCGTCGAAACGGCGAATGGAACGGTGCGGCTATCGGGTACCGTATTTCGATTTGTATCGACGACGATATAG
>CAZLHT010000118.1:0-1650 GCA_964559185.1 uncultured Natronomonas sp. | reverse complement strand
ACCCCGCCGCACGACCCCTACGATCCGTCCATCCCCCCGGAGCGGCTCACGGCTACCCTATTTCGCTTTGTCCCGCAGACCATATAGAAACTATCGATCGTCACGGTTCGTCGCCCCCACCCGCCCTCGCATCTTCGAATTCGCCGTACATGTCTTCGACTTGCGCTTCGAACCGATCCAGGACGTTTCGACGCTTGATCTTCATCGACGGCGTGAGGAGGTCATTGGCCGGACTCCACTCGACGGGGAGCAGGCGAAACCCCTCGATCCGCTCCGATTTCGAGAGCGTGGCGTTGATGGCGTCTACTTCCTCGCCAACGAACGCGTACACTCGATCGTCGACACAGATCGACGCGCGATCGCCCGGGAGATCGACGTTCTCGGATTCGGCCCACCGCGCTATCGCCTCGAAGTTCGGAACGAAGAGCGCGGCGACGAACTTCCGGTCGTCTCCGATGATCATCGCCTGGTCGATCCGGTCGGCGGTGGCGAACTCGTCTTCGATCGGCTGCGGGGCGACGTTCTTTCCGGTATCGAGAACGAGTATCTGTTTGATCCGATCGTGGTAGATCAAGTAGTCGTCGTCGGTCCGTTCGATGAGATCGCCGGTCCGAAACCACCCATCGTCCGTGAACGCCGCTCTCGTTTCGGCAGGGCGGTTCCAGTATCCCCCCGTGACGTTCTGCCCCCGGACGTGAAGTTCGCCGATCTCACCGTCGGCGTCCGCGCGTCGTTCTTCGGTGACCATCTCCCCGTCGAGGCGGACTTCGACGTTCGAAAGCGGCGGTCCAAGCGTTCCGGCGCGGTAGTCCTCCGGCGGATTCACGGAGACGACGGGGGCCGTCTCGGTCAGGCCGTACCCCTCGAGGATCGGGATCCCCATCCCGTCGAAGAGTTCGGACAGGCGTTTCGAAAGGCTCCCCCCGCCGCTGACGAAGAACTCGACGTTGCCGCCCATCCTCTCGCGGACCGACGAGTATACCAGTCGATCCATTACGGCGTGTTTCACGCGGAGGCCGAGCCCCGGATCCTCCGTCGTCGCCCACCGGCGGGCGATCGGAACGGCGCGTTCGAAAATCGCGTCGGGAGCCCCTTCGCGAAGACCGTCGTAGATTCGCTCGTAGACGCGGGGCACCGACGAGGCGTACGTCGGGCGAACCAGCCGAATGTCCTCGGCGACGGTGTCGGTCGACTCGGCGTAGGCGACGGTCGCGCCGCTGGCGAACATGAGAAAGTGTCCGGAGACGCGCTCGAAGACGTGGGCGAGTGGAAGAAACGACAGAACTCGGTCGGTCTCGTCGATGGAGGGAACATTTGGGGACCTGTCGGGTCGGGGGCCGAAGCGTTTTCTGAGCGCGTTCACGTTCGATCGGAAATTTCCGTGCGTCAGTTGGACGCCCTTCGGCTCGCCGGTCGTCCCGGACGTGTACACGAGCGACGCCAGATCGTCGACCCCGCGGCCGTCGAGCCACGACTCGTATGCGTCCGCGTCGAAGGCCGCCACGCCGCGGTCGTGGACGTCCGCGAGCGAGAGAACGTCCTCGCGATCGTCGTATCCGTCGAACTCGTCGACGACGACGAGAAAGGAGAGATCGATCTCGTCCTCGACGTCGAGGACGCGTTCGAGGAGGTCCTCGTTCTCGACGACGA
>CAZLHT010000117.1:0-5261 GCA_964559185.1 uncultured Natronomonas sp. | reverse complement strand
GTTTTCACCTGCAATCACTGTCCGTATGCGAAGGCGAAGTTCGAAGCGATGAACGAGATCGACGAGGAGTACGACGACGTCGCTGTCGTCGGGATCAATCCGAACGACGCGGACGAGTACCCGGAGGATTCCTTCGAGAAGATGATCGAGTACGTCGAGCGGGGCGATCTCGCCATCACCGCATACCTCCGCGATGAATCCCAAGACGTCGCCAGAGCCTACGGAGCCGTCTGTACGCCCGACCCGTTTCTCTTCGAAAACGACGACGATATCTTTCGACTCGTCTATCACGGTCGCTTCGACGACGCATTAAATCCCGACGAGGAACCGTCCGGCGAACGGGGGTACGAGATCAAAGGCGCCATCGAGAGCGTGCTCACGGGCGAGGACCCGGAAGCGGAGCTCGGTCCATCGCGCGGGTGTTCAATCAAGTGGCGTGAATAAGGACGGCGAGCGAGGGACGCGAGGGACCAGGCGGCGGCCAGCTTTTTGTGACCTCGCGGCGAGGGACCCTCGTGAACCGCCGGGACGGAGACAGGTGGTCGCTCGCCGCGGTCCGCCGTGGGATCGGCTCGGGAGCCGCGACGATATCCGGTCTCCGGAGGGTTTCGGCGAAGGTGATCGACATGCCAATTTCAAACAATATCGAACAGTTCGCGACGACGATCGGCACGAAACCGGACGAGGTACTCTCCGAGATGGATCGCCGCGCGGCCGCGACTGACTTTCCGACCGTGGGGCCCTCAGTTGGCGGCTGGCTGCAGCAGCTGGCGGGCCTCGCCGAGGCCGAGCAAATCTTCGAGTTCGGATCGGGCTTCGGCTACTCGGCGTACTGGTTCGCGCGATCGCTCCCGGCAGACGGCGAGATCGTGCTCACCGAGGTCGACGCGGACGAACTCGAAGCGGCCCGCGAATATCTCGAACGCGGCGGGTACGCCGATCGAGCGAGGTTCGAACTCGGCGACGCCCTGGAGACGGTCGAGCAGTACGGCGGACCGTTCGACGTCGTCCTCATAGATAACGAGAAAGAGCGATACGTCGAAGCGTTCGAATCGATTCGATCGAAGGTCCCGATCGGCGGAATTGTGGTCGCCGATAACGCGATGGCGGGCCCCTTCGAGTTCGAGACGATCAGACGGTTGTTCGTCGAAGAGGTGGACGGAGAACCGCTCGACGGACCCGAAACATGGACCGACGCTGATGAGGAGTCACTCGACGATTCCGATCTCGTCGCAGCGCGGGGGATCGCAACGTACCTCGGACACGTCGGATCGATCGACGCCTTCGAGACAACGTTGCTTCCGCTCGGAGAGGGGCTCGCGATCAGCCGACGGCGACGCTGATCGTTTTGTGCCGTTTCGAAATTTGTCGATCAATTTGGCGGGCCCGTTTCATCAATTTCGCGGATTTGGCGACGTATTGTGTATTGTAAAGAATGAAGTTAGAACCGTCCGTACGATCTCAGCATGCCAGGAGGAACGGATCAGACCTTGCGGCCATTCCTGTGGCGTGCGGCGAATCTCTATCCCGATCAGGAGATCGTTTCTCGAACTCATCGAGGAATCGAACGCTACACGTACGGCGAATACGACCACAGGACGGCCCAATTGGCCAATGCGCTCGAGGAGTACGGCATCGAGCAGGGCGATCGGGTCGGAACGTTCTGTTGGAACCACCACCGCCACTTCGAGACGTACTTTTCGGTACCTTCGATCGGCGCACAGCTACACACGATCAATCCGCTGTTACCCGACGAACACATCCGGTACATCGTCGATAATGCCAACGACGAGCTGATATTCGTCGATCCATCGCTGGCCGAAAAGCTCGCTGGCGCGGCCGCCGACGCTCCGGAGTTCGACGGTACCGACTTCGTCATCATGGGCAAAGAAGAGTCCGAGCACCTCGACGGGACGCCCTACGAAGCGTTCATTGGTGGCCACTCGTCGGCGTACGAGTGGCCCAAACTCGACGAAAAACAGCCGGCCGGCATGTGTTACACCTCCGGGACGACCGGAAACCCGAAGGGCGTCGAATACACCCAGCAGATGCTGTGGAGTCACACGATGATGACGCTGACGCCGCAGGGAATTCCCATGGAGGACAGCGACGTCGTCATGCCCGTGGTGCCGATGTTTCACGTCAACGCCTGGGGAATGCCCTTCACGGCGACGGCCGCGGCCGCAAAGCACGTCTATCCCGGCCCGTCGCCGAATCCCGAGGACCTGGCGCACCTCATCGAAGAGGAGGGCGTCACGATCACCGCCGGCGTCCCGACGGTCTGGCTCGGTCTGATGGAGTACGCCGAGAGCAACGATCTCGATCTCTCAGCACTAGATACGGTCATCGTCGGCGGTTCGGCCGCTCCGGAATCGATGATTCGGTGGTTCGACGATCGCGGCGTCGAACTCCTCCACGCGTGGGGGATGACCGAGATGTCTCCGATCGGGTCCGTGGCATACCTCAAATACTCGCTCGAGGACGCCGACTACGAGTCACAGATCGAACACCGGGTCAAACAGGGGATACTCACTCCCGGACTCGAGATGCGGGTAATCGACGAGAACGGAGAGGAGGTCGAGTGGGACGGCGAGGAGTTCGGCGAACTCTGGGTTCGCGGTCCCTCAGTCACCACCGAGTACTTCAAGCGTCCCGACGCCACCGAGAAGGACTTCGAGAAAGACTGGCTGAAGACCGGCGATGTCGTCTCGGTCGACGAGGAGGGCTACATCAAAATCGTCGATCGCGCGAAGGACGTCATCAAATCCGGCGGCGAGTGGATCTCCTCGGTCGAACTTGAGAACGCAATCATGGCACACGACGGCGTCGCCGAAGCCGCCGTCGTGGGTGTCCCCCACGAGAGGTGGCAAGAGCGGCCGGTCGCGTTCGTCGTTCCGACCGACGCGACAGTCACCGAGACGCTGGACGAGGGGATCATGGACCTCCTGCGAGAGGATTACCCGAAGTGGTGGCTGCCGGACGCCATCGAGTACATCGATGAGATCCCCAAGACTGCGACCGGGAAGTTCTCCAAGAAGGATATCCGCGACCGATACTCGGACGAATCGCTCCTCGAGGGGACCGTTCCCGAAGACGCCGCACCGGAAGACGAATAACACGGATCCAGCGCCCGATCGACCGACCCGATCCGCTTTCTCCTATCGGTCGTATTCGACGCGGAACCGAACTTCGATACCGTCGGGATCGGTGATCGAGACGAAGCCGTCGAACCAATCGACCGAAAGATCGCTTGCCGTCAGGCGTCGCCCGAGCTTCTCTATCGTCCCCTCGTCGGGTACGACGAACTCGAACCACGCCAGTCCCCGCCCGCCAGGGGGTTCCGTACGGTGGTTCCACGTGTTCGCGCCGAGATGGTGGTGGTACCTGCCCGCGGCGAGAAAGATCGCAGAATCGAGCGCCGTCATGACGTCGAGGCCTAACGTCTCGACGTATAGTTCTCGCGTCGCTTCGAGCGACGACACCTCTATGTGGACGTGTCCGACGATCGTCCCGTCGGGGACACTCGTCGCGTCGTTGGACGCCGCCGCGATCGGATCGAGATCGAGCGGAACCGTTCCGATCCCGATCGTCCCGTCCTCGTTTCGGGGCCATCTCTCTTCGGGCAGATCGCGATAAATCTCGACGCCGTTACCCTCCGGATCGTCGACGTACAGCGCTTCGCTGACGTGGTGATCGGCCGACCCGGAGAGCGTCCAGTTCGATTCGATTCGAGCGAGTGCGGCTCCGAGAGCGGTCCGAGACGGAACCCTAAAGGCCGTGTGAAAGAGCCCGGTTTGCTCCCGTCGCCTCGGCGGTGCATCCGGATCGAACGTCAACACGAGAAGTGGTACGTTCCCCGCTCCGAGGACCGTCCTCGACCCGTTTTCGTTTAGGATACCCAGCCCGACGACGTCGCGGTAAAACTCGACCATCGTGTCGAGATCGGAGACGACCAGCGCCGTCCGACCGATCCGTGCGGTTTCGGGAATGATCGGATCGTCGGTCATGAATTATCGTCGGTCTCGCTGGATATATCGGTTCCCGTCGTAGCCGAGACCGGTAAGTGTCCAGAAGAACCCCGACGGATTGACGAGCATCCGATCAGTGGTCGGTCTCGTGGGGGTTTAACGCAGTCCCGTAGTTTCCTGCGTGGTCGGTGTAGTCGATAAACCGCGGTGCGTCAGGGTCGAACGGCCGATTCAGCGACTCGAAGGCGTTCCGTTTGTCCCAGCCCTGCAGTTTTCCGACCGCGCTTCGGTCTTCGAGGTCGTGATGCTCGAGGTCATCGGCGACGTGTTCCCACGCTCGCAACCCCTGTTCGGTCCGGATGATGACGCTCGAGTACTCCTCGCTGGAGCCGACCGAGCCGACGGTCACGTCCGCACAGTAGCCGGTGAAGTCAGCACACTCGTCACATCCTTTGAGCGCGGCGTCGTGGAAGTTCTCGACGTCCTCCTCAACGACGAGTTCCCCGTCGTGATCGTACACCATCATCTTCCCGTGGAGCACGTCCATCTTGCCGATCTCTTCCGGCTGTATCCCGCGTTCGTCTGTGAGTTTGTCGCCGATGAGCCGGTAGTAGTTGAAGTTCTTCGTACACATCAGCGCGATCGTGTACTCGATAGAGCGAACGCCGTCCTCGTGGCTACCGTACTCCCACTCGAAGTCCTGCAGGGCCCGGATTCCCTCTATCTCGCAGGGCGTCCCGACGAGCGCTAACGACGCCTCCTCGAGTGGAACGTCGAGTTTGTGCTCCCACCGTTTCAGATCGAGGTTGCCGAGCGCCATCGTCTGGTTGTAGAAGGACCCGGCGTTCTCGGTGAGTTCCTCGCGGGTGGTCGCTAGGAACGACTCGGCCTTCCAGGGTGCGTCGTCGCTTTCGGTGGCGACGAGCGCTCCGTCGATCTCACCGTCCTCAAGGAGTTTCGAGAGCATCGCCGTCACGACGCCGCCGTCTTGTGCGTTCTCCTGCCAGTCGTCGTCGACCTTCGCGGAGAACTCCGTGATCGGGTCACCGGCACCCTTGACGTTGTCCTTGCCCCCGGTGATCTTCCACTGCCGTTCATATCGGAGCCCGCCACGCGGACAAAAGTCCCAACACAGCGAGCAGCCGGTGCACATCTTTACTAGTTCCGGCAGCCCTTCGTCGTCGATGCCGATGGAGTCGGAAGGACACGACGCCACGCAGGTGCCACACTGGATGCACCGGCCGTCGTCGATGACCGCCTCGTCCAGTTCCATGAACCACGTCTTCTCGTCGG
>CAZLHT010000116.1:0-5272 GCA_964559185.1 uncultured Natronomonas sp. | reverse complement strand
GTATGATGGGCCACTACACCACCCGGGCACCCTGCGTTATCGGGTAGCCGGGTTCGAACCTTAAGACTTTCCAAAGGACCGCGCCGCGGTGCGGTCTGACGTGCCAACTGCGGGACGTTCGACGGAGTTAAACCGATTCACTCGGGTTTGAGTCCGGGGCCCTGAACGCGCATGACCGCCTCGCCGTCGGGGAGGTTCGGCGCGTCGACGAGTTTGACGATTCGTTTGTCGGCCTTGGACTTCTTCAGGTACATCCGGAAGGTGGATTTGTGCCCGAGGATGTTGCCGCCGATAGGCTTCGTTGGATCGCCGAAGAACGAATCGGGGTTCGACTGGACCTGGTTCGTGACGACCGTGGCGGCGTTGTACAGGTTTCCGACGCGGTCGATGTCGTGGAGATGTTTGTTGAGTTTCTGTTGTCGATCGGCGAGTTCGCCGCGGCCGACGTACTCGGCTCGAAAGTGCGCCGTCAACGAGTCGACGCAGACCAATCGGACGGGGTAGTCGTCGTCTTCGTATTCGGCGGCGATCTCCTGGGTCTTCTCGGCGAGTAAGATCTGATGGTTGGAGTTGAACGCCTTCGCGACGTGGATCTTATCGAGGAACGCCTGGATGAGGTCGTCCATGGCCTCGTCGTCGTCGGGCGTACCCTCGATTTCACGCTCCTGCATGGCCGCTTCGATCGCCTCCTCCGGGAGTCCGCGAACCATCTCATCTATCCGCTCGGGTCGGAACGTATCCTCCGTGTCGACGAAGATACAGCGACCGTGGAGCCCGCCGACATCGTCGGGAAGCTGGACGTTCACCGCGAGTTGATGGGTGACCTGAGATTTGCCGGCTCCGAACTCACCGTACACCTCGGTGATCGATTGGGTCTCGACGCCGCCGCCGAGCATGTCGTCGATCTCCGGAATGAGCCACTCGAGCTTGCCGATACGTTTGCGGCGCTCGAGCACGTCCGAACCGGTTTCGAAGCCACCGATATCGGCGGCGCCTCGGGCGGATTGGATGATATCGTTCGCGTTCGACTCGCCGATATCGGCGGTGTTCGAAAGCTCGCCGGGACTCGCGACGGCGACGCTCTGATACGAATCGTAGCCGTTTTCGCGAAGTTTGTCAGCGGTTGCAGGGCCGACGCCCGGTAGCTCCTCGAGATCCTCCGTGCTTGCTGCCATGCCACTATCTGTGTGCGCTCGGTACATAAAGGCTCGTTAACAGCTCACTGAAAGTAAAACAAGCCGAGGGGGCGCCCCTGAAGTGAGATATCGCCCGAAGGTTTAGAAGGAATACCATGTATCGATTCGAGATCACCCCCACGGGTGAGAATCGCCCTCCGGCCACATGGGATACCAGTAGGCGGTGTCGTCCTCGACTCGCAGTTCGCCGTCGAGGTTGGTCTCGAGTTTGAATTCGATCCGTTCGTCCCGATTCCGTTTACCGATTGGGGCGAAGGGGTAGTACGCACCGCGACGGAACGAGTAGATCCAGTAAACAATCGTCCCGTCGCGGTCGAACGCGAAAAGTGCCGCCAACAGTCGGGAACCGAACCCCTCCTCGACGAGCGTGTCCGCAGCGAAGTGGACGCTCGTAACGAGATTTTCGAAATCGTGGTCGTGAAGAACGACCCAGTGATAACCGTGGCTATCCTCGATAAACGAAGCCGTCGTCCCCGTTTCTTCCTCACCGAGTTCCAAGACGGCCTCGACTTCTCGACGCGCCGCTTCGAACGCGGTGCTGTCGACGTTCGCGAAACAGAGAGCAGCGTCACCCGTCGGCACATAGTCGAGATCGGCCTCCATCGTCAGATACGCCGTCGACATTCCGAAGAGATCTTCCGGATCGGCATCGCGGGCCGCGTCCGACTCGGCGCTCGATCCGAGCGCCCGTCGAATCGTCTCCAAAAAACCCATTGAGTGTACTTGAGGACGCGACCCGCATAGGCATTATCCTCCTCGTCGAAAGCTCGTTATTCGCAACTGACCAGCGTAGACCGGACATAGATATGCAAAAACGCGGCCACTCACCGTATGCTCTGAGCGATCGCAGGAGATCCGCCGAGGCGAGAGCGTACGGTGCAGAAAGCACCGTTTCGGAACGCGAATCATCGTTCGAGTCGTTCCGCCTGTTCGCCAATTTCGACGCCGTACTCGGAGAGTAACGCCTCGAAGTCGGATTCCGAGAGTATCGATACCTCGTGTTCGTCGGCGGCATCACGTTTGCTCTGACCGGGGTTATCGCCGACGACGAGATAATCGGTGTTTCCCGACACGCTCGACGTCGCCGATCCGCCGTGCCGTTCGATCAGCGCCTGGGCTTCGCTTCGGGTCATCCTCTCGAGAGATCCAGTGAAAACGAACGTCAGCCCCTCGAGTTCGTCGTCCGCGATTTTGACCGGTCGAGGATCGACACCCGCCGCGCGAAGATCGCGGATTATCTTCAGGTTTCGCTCGTTTTCGAAAAAGGAAACAACGTCTCGAGCGACGGTGGGACCGACGCCATCAACTTTCTGAAGATCCTCTACCGAAGCGGCTATGATCGCATCTAGCGTTCCGAAATGACGGGCGAGATCCGAAGCGGTCGTCCCCCCTACCCCCGGCAATCCGAGCGCGGAGAGAAAATCGGAGAGCGTCGGCCTTCGACTCGCGTCGAGTTCCGTCAGAAGGTTCTGCGCGCTCGTCTCTCCCCACCCGTCGAGATCGGCGAGTTCGTCCTCGGAGAGCGCATAGAGATCCGGCAATCGTTCCACGAGTCCTTCGTCGATCAACTGATCGACCGCCTTTTGTCCGAGCCCCTCGATGTCCAGACCCCCTCGAGAAGCGTAGTGCTGGACGGCACGTCGAAGCTGTGCCGGACAGCCGACTCCGCCGGTACAGAACGCGACCGGTCCGTCTCGCTCGACCACGCTTCCACAGACGGGACAGTTGGTGGGAAATTCGAATCCGTCATCGTCGCCGTCAACGACGACTTCGACGTATGGGATGACGTCGCCCGCACGCTTGATTCGGACGGTGTCGCCGACATCGACGCCTAAATCGGCGATCTGTTCGGGGTTGTGAAGCGTTGCTCGCGACACTTCGACACCGGAGACTTCGACCGGATCCAACAGCGCGACCGGTGTCAACCGTCCCGTTCTGCCGACCTGGACGGCGATCTCTCGAACGGTCGTCACCTCCGATCGTGCCGGGAACTTGTAGGCGAACGCCCACCGCGGCGCTCTCGCGGTCGATCCCAGTAGCTCGCACGCTTCGATCGGGTCGAGTTTGATCACGGTACCGTCAATCTCGTACTGTAGTTCATCTCGTAGTTCGAGCATTTCCTCGCGAAATTCGACGGCTCCATCGATGTCGTCGACGAGCCGCGTGTGCTCGTCGGTTCGAAATCCCCATTCCTCGACGGCCGTACGTTCTTCAAGCCGCGTTTCGAATCCACGGCCTCCGTCATCCAGGACGTCGAAGACGAAACACGCGAGCGGCCGTTCGGCGGTGACAGTCGGATCGAGCTGTCGGAGCGTCCCAGCGGTAGCGTTTCGCGGATTGGCGAAGGGATCCTCGCCCCGTTCGATTCGTTCGCGGTTGTACGACTGAAAGGCGTCCTTCGGCATGAAGATCTCACCGCGGACTGCGAGGAATTCGGGGGGATCTTCACGAAGCTCGAGCGGAACCGATCGGATCGTCCGGACGTTCGCCGTCACGTCGTCCCCTTCGATCCCGTCCCCTCGGGTTGCGGCTCGCCGTAGCCGGCCGTTCCCGTACACCAATTCGACGGAGACCCCGTCGAATTTCGGTTCACAGAGATACTCGAATGGACCGTCGTAATCGGCCTCGGCGAGCCGATTTCGGATCCGGGTGTCGAAATTTCTGACGTCTGACTCCTCGACCGACGAATCGATAGATAGCATCGAAGCGACGTGTTCAACCGTCTCAAATCGATCAAGCGGTTCGCCGCCGACCCTGTGTGTCGGGCTCGTCTCCGAGTGAAGGTCGAATCCCTCCTCGAGTTCGAGCAGTCTATCGAAGAGGAGATCGTACGCCCGATCGGAGATCACCGGATCGGCGAGCAGATAATATCGATGGTCGTGATATCGGATCGCCTCCCGGAGCAGTTCGACCTCTCGTTCGGCCCTATCGCGATCGAGTTCGGACACGGGCTCAAATTTCGATGGCGGATCGTGAATATAGGGGTTGTCTTTGGGGTCGTCCATTGACAGGGGTTCGACAGGGGGATTCAAAAATCGACGGTCTTCGAACCGTGAAACGAGCCGATCGATTCGGGCCAAACGTCGATTAGAGCCCGGCGACGTCTTCGATGGCGTCGGTCAACGCCACGATGCTCTCGACGGTGTGCTCACCCATGTGGCCGATCCGGAACGTCTTCTCGCCGAGTTGGGAACCGTAGCCGTTCGAAAAGACCATATCGTACCGCTCGTCGACGGCTTCGATGGTCTCGGCGACGTCGATTCCCCGCGTGTTTTCGATGCAGGCAACAGTTTGGGATTCATATCCCGCTTCGGGGAAGGTATCGAAGTGCTCGCGGGCCCACTCGCGGGTGTACTCGGCCATCTCCCGGTGGCGCTGGGATCTGGCTTCGTGGCCTTCCTCGAGCATGTACTTCATCTGCTTTCGGTAGGCCAGCATGATCGGGATCGCCGGCGTGGAGTGAGTTTGGCCCTTTCGATCGTAGTAATCGATGGTGCGCTGGAATCCGCCGTACCACGAGGCGGAATCCTTCCCTACTTCTCGATCGTAAGCATCGTCGTCGACGACGCAGACCGCGAGCCCGGGTGGCATCGCGAAGGCCTTCTGGACCGACGTGAAGATGACGTCGATGTCGTGGGCGTCGATGTCGACGTAGTCACCGCCCAGAGAGGAGACGGCGTCGACGACGAAGTACGTATCCGGATATTCGGCGACCACGTCGCCGATTTCCTCGATCGGGTTTCTGACGCCGGTCGAACTCTCGTTCATCACGCAGGTTACGACGTCGTAGTCGGCGTCACGTTCTTCGAGCGCCTCGCGGACATCCCCGGGTTTGACCGCCTTACCCCACTCGTACTCGAGCGTGTCGACGGTCTTGCCGAGGCGCGATGCGACGTTCGCCTGTCGCTCGCTGAAACTACCGCAGGTCGTCACGAGCACGTTCTCGTCGACGAGGTTGAGGATCGAACTCTCCATGAATTCGGTCCCCGAGGCGGTGAGAACGACGACGTCGTTGTCGGTTCCGAGGAACTCCTTCGTGTCCTCGACGATCGTCGTGTAGAGGTCGGTCATCCGGT
>CAZLHT010000115.1:0-5306 GCA_964559185.1 uncultured Natronomonas sp. | reverse complement strand
AATAACAATGTCGGTATTCACCGCATGTGAGAGCAAGCTTCCATACTATGACGAACGAAGGACTCCGGAAGGCTGCGGTTGTACTCGGATTTATCGGACTAAGTGTCGGGATATTTAGCGCGTTTCGGAACCCGGCGACCGAATTCGAACTATCACCGTATACTGCGACTCCGGTCGTGTTTTGGATTTGTAGCTGTTTTGCACTCCTCGTCTCGGTGCTGATCGTGTTTTCGGGTGCGGATAGACGGATGGTAAACATCGGCGCGTTTCTCGGTGGGTTCGCGATGACGTCTATCGTCTCAATCCCGATCATCCGTGGCTATCAGTTCATGGGGCCGCAAGATTCGCTGTCGCACCTCGGAACCGCTGTGGACATGAACGCCGGGCTCTTGTCGATGACAGACAGTCTGTACCCTGCCGTTCATATGATCGGATCGGTGCTTCACGACGCGACGGGATTACCGCTCACGCAGGTGTTTTTGATCGTCGTCGTCGTGTTCATTGCCGTCTTCTTCCTCTTTATCCCGCTTTCGGTCCGCCGGTTAACTGGAGATCCGATGACGACGTATATCGGAGTCTATTCCGGGCTGTTGTTGTTACCGCTGAATCACATCAGTCCGTCCACACAGATTCATCCGACTAGTCAGGCACTGATGTACGCGCCAGTCCTTTTGTTCGCGTTTTTTGCCCTCTATCGAAATCGGACGTGGTGGACGTCGTTTCTCTTCGTCGTAATCGCCCTCTTCTTTATCCTCCTTCACCCACAGCAAGCCGCCAATCTGGTGGCCTTTTCGGTCGTCGTCGCGGGACTTCAGATCGGTTCCGATCTCTACCGCGGAAACCGATTGACCCGCTACAAAGAGTGGATCGTACCGGAGGTGGCGATCTATTCGATCGCGTTCTGGCTTTGGTCTCGGAGTAGCGGTACGTTCTGGGATTCTCTCGAACGCGTCTCCATGATCCCCTTCGTGGAGACCCAGGTCGCAGAGACGACCGCGACGCGGAGTTTATCGCTGGCTGCAATCGGGGGGAGCCTTCCGGAAATCTTCGTGAAGCTGTTTTTGGTCTCGCTACTGTTTGCGCTCTTGACCGCCCTGTTGATGGTTTCCGAACTGGTGTGGGGACGGCTCGAGATTCGGTCGGTCATGAACGACAAAACGATGACGCCGGACGGCGGAACCGCCAGGTCGAACATTCAGTACATCCTCTACGGGCTCTTGGCCGTCGGCGTCATCTTCTTCATATACCTGCTCGGGGGGATCTCCGATCAGTACTTCCGACACCTAGGCATGCTCATGGTGTTCGCATCGATTCTCGGCTCGATCGCACTCGGTCGGATCGCTCAACGGATCGGGGAGCGTCGCTCCGCACTCACGAGCCGTCGAACGATCGCGGTATTTCTATTGTTCTGTCTCGTACTCTCGATTCCCGTCGTGTTCGTCTCGCCGTATATATACGATTCGTCGGATCACGTCACGGAGATGCAGATGAGTGGATACGAGACGACCTTTCACCACCAGTCGGAATCGATCGCGTTTGGAGATATCCGATCGTCGACCAGCCGATACGGAAACGCGATTCAGGGGCGCGATATCCCCTCCGGAGCGTATTACGAGCGGGAGGACCCGACCGTTCCCGATCACTTCGCAGATCGAAATTTACCGGCGTTCTATGAGGACCCCACGTACGTCCCGGTACCGGAAGCCGATCGAAAGCGCGACGCGGTCCTCTGGGAAGGATTTCGATTCAGTCACGAGGATTTCGAGTATCTCGACGGGGAACCCGAGATCGATCGGGTACAGACGAACGGCGGCTACGATCTGTACCTCGTGAACGAGTGATTCGTCACCAGTGATCCGACGGATAGACGCGGCTTCTTTTCCATCGCGATTCATTATTCATTCCCGTCACGATACCCCACGCATCACGAGAACGACGGTGCGGCCGTCATGACGAACGAGCGAGAGTCAAACGCGAATTCGATCGGTCGCGACGATCGGCGTTTCGACTCGGAACGGAACCGAAGGTGTCACCGTTCGGTTCCAGCCACTCGAAGGTCCCACCGCAGTTCGTCGTCGCTGAGACGGATCCGACCACGATCCGCGAACCTCGGCTCTGGAACGGCGAGAGTGATCGTCTTCGTCGCGGGTGTCTCACCCTGCTCGACCGGATCGTTCCCGGCGTCGAAGCCTAGCGAGCGGCGACATCCCGCGATCGTCGCTCGTCTCCGCGGACTCCGCTTTTTCCCTCCCGGAACCCACGTGCCGTTCGATAGCGTAGGCCTTTCGGAATGCACGATCGGCGCGCCGTTCGACCTCCTCGTTGACGGCTCAAACGGATTCGACGTATCCACGAAGCGTCTGAACGGCGGCTTCGAGTTCGACGATTCGCGTCTCCAAATCGTCCAATCGTTCGTTCGATCGATCGGTTCGTCGTCGACGAGCGCGCAGGCGACGGAATCCAGTCTGCGCTCGATCGAATCGCGGTCGTGAACGTTCGCGGTCACGCGAAGGGATGGCTCGTCATCAGTAATAAACCGGTGGCTACAACAGCGAGGCGCCGTCGAATTCGCCGCGGTCGACGTCGATATCGAGTAATTCGAGGATTGTTGGTGCGATGTCGTAGAGGTCCGCGTCCTTGATGGTCGCGCGGTCGTCGTCGACGAACAGACATGCGTTGTCGAAGCTGTGCATACCGTTTCGCGGACCGGTGTCGAAGACCGTCTCGCCACCTCGAAACCCGGATTTGAGGTCGAATCCCCGGTTCGGGATGACAACGAGGTCCGGGGCGAGATCGGCGTGTTTTCCCCGAAACGCATCCTCGCTGGTGACGACCCTCTCGGCGACGGGTCGTCCCTCGGGATCCTCGAGAGCTTCCAGTTCGGCTTTGAGTTCGGTCCGTACCGCTTCGTATTCGTTCTCGGGAACGGATCCGCGGGGCTCTCTCCCTTCCAAGTTGAGGTAGAATCGGCCGGGGATGAGCGAGTACGCGCGGGTCTCGTCGGAGATATCTCCGAGGCTGTCGTGATCGTCGTCATCAAAGGAGAGCCAGCCGTTCTCCTCGAGCCAGACATTACACTTGACCTCGTAATCCAGCGGCATGAAGCCGTGATCGGAGGCGACGATCATCGTCGTCCCCTCGTCTAACACCGCCCGGAGCTCGCCGAGATAGCCGTCGAGTTTCTCGTAGAACTCGAGGAACTCGTCTCTGTACTCGCCGTCCTCGGCGTAGTGTTTGAACAGGAAGTGATTCACCCGATCAGTCGTCATGAACACCCCGAAAAAGAGGCTCCAGTCTCCCTTCTCGATGTAGTGTTTGAACGCCTCGAAGCGAGCGTCGAGGGTCTCGTGGGCGTTCTCGATGAACTGCGTTTTGTCCTCTTTGTGGCCGAGTTTGGCGTTGACGTCAATCTTGTAATCGAGCGACTCAAGGGTCGACCGGAGTTCGTCGGGGTAGGCCGCCTTTTCAACGCTAGGGGACAGAAATCCGCTTACCATCCGCTGAATGTCCCGATCCGGCGGGAAGGTGACGGGGACGTTCATCACCGTCGCCTCGCCTCCGGCGTCATCGACGCGCGACCACAGTCGGGTCGCCCGTACGTCGTTACCCATCGGTACGTACGTGTCGTAACTTCCGACTTCTCTGTCCTGAAAGCCGTAAACGCCGGTGTTACCAGGGTTGACTCCGGTGGTGAGGGCGGGCCAGCAAGCGCTCGATTCGGGTGGGACGATGGAGTCGATCGTCCCGCCGACGGCCATCTTCTGGAGGTTCTCGAACGTTTCCTCGTTATCCGCGATCAGCGAGTACGGTACGCCGTCGATACCGAAAAAGGCGACTCGAGGGCCGTCGCCACCGCGGAGTCGATCGAACAGTCCCATACGCCCGTCTGCGAGAGGCGGCTACAAGAAGGTTCGTTTCGCGCCGGAAACGCGACGAAGATCACCGGAAGCCGCAATCGATTCCGAAACGTCCCAATCGACCGCCCCTCACGGCTCGCATCGACTGGAATTTCGTCTACATTGTTCGAAGATTATCACGAACGAGAGAATCGCAATCGGTGACGTCACGAACGTTACACGCCGACGAAATCGATCCTACTCGAAACGTTCCTCGTAGAGCGCTTGGGCGTGCTCGATGGCGTCCATCGCAGCCTGTTTGTCTTCCCATCCCTGCGTTTCGACTTCCTTGCCGACCTCCAAGTTCTTGTAGGTCCGGAAGAATTCGTCGATCTCGTCGAGCGTCTGCTGGGGAATGTCGTCGAGATCTTCGAAGTGGTCGTATCGGGGGTCCTCCGAGGGAACGGCGACGACTTTGTCGTCCTGTTCGCCGTCGTCGTCCATCTTCATCAGCGCGATCGGACGCGCTTCGATGACGCATCCGGGGAACGTCCGATCTTCAACCAACACTAGAACGTCGAAGGGATCGTCGTCGTCGTAGTACGACTGCGGGATGAAGCCGTAATCGGACGGGTAGTGAACGTTCGAGTGAAGCACGCGATCCAATACGACAGCGGGGATGTCCTTGTCGTACTCGTATTTGTTCCGTTCTCCCTTGAGACACTCGACGACCGCGTAAATCTCCTCGGGCGCGTTCGGCCCCGTTTCTAAATCCTCCCAGAGGTTCGTTCCGGCCATACCCGACGATAGCGTCCGAGTACCGCAAAGAGCTTTCGACATCCGGACGGGTTCGCGAACGGCGACTACACGGATACTTCGAACCGCTCGCATCCGTTCGCTTCGATTGGAATTACGAATCGGTTAGAATTGCGATATCCCACCCCAAAAGATCACGCTCACTCGTCGAATCGAACGTTCGAGCGCTGATTACTCATCGCCGGCAACGTCGACAATGAGTCGAAGCGAATCGGTCACCCGATCGTGCTGTTCGACCGTCGGCCACGCGTTCCGAACGAAATACTCAGTGCGGAACTCCTCACGCTCCTCCCGCGTCGCCATCTCGATCGGTTTCGCGTAGTGGTTGCTCATGAACTCCGAGAACGCCGTCGCCGTGTCGCCGTGGACGTCGCCGTATCGTTCGCGAACTCGGGCCGCGATCGCCTGATTATGGCGTTCGATCTCCTCCCAGTCGGCGTCCGAACCGGGGCCGGAGATGGGCCGTTCGACCGCGCGGTCGGTGTCGGCGATTCGCTCGAAGCGGATCGTTCCGTCCTTGACCCACTCGTTGGGGTACAAAACGAGCGTTTCCCCGGAGTCATCCTCCCTGATTCGGGCGGTGTAGCCGTACTCGTCGAGCAGTCCGTCTCGCTCGTCGAGATACGCCCGTCGCTCGTTCTCGTCGACGGCACC
>CAZLHT010000114.1:0-5307 GCA_964559185.1 uncultured Natronomonas sp. | reverse complement strand
AGGACGAGACACATCCCGCCGCGGGCATTGTTGGTGTCGACCCGCTCGATGTCCCGAAAGCCCGAGACCTCCTCGTCGCCTGTCGGCTCCCCGTCGAGCATGATCGGCAGGTGCTCGGCGATGAACTTCGCCTCCCCGTCCGTCGGGGCGTACTGCAGCCCGGTCTCGTCGTCGTACAGCGACAGTTCCTCGGCGTAGCGTTCGATCTCGTCGTTTCGGGGCGCGTACTTTTCGATCCCGATGAGCGCTCTGGTGTAGTCGGCGACGAGCACCGACAGCGCCTGAGCGGTTCCGCCCGCGGACCTGATCGGCCCCGCGTAGTAGATGTTGATGAACTCCGTGCCGTCGTCGTTCTCTAGGATTTCGACCCGGTCGATTCCCTCGATGGGCGCGGCGACGACACCTTCGGTCAACAGCGCGACGGCGGTCCGGACCGCCCCCTCGACCTTTCCGGCGCGGGAGTCGTACTCGCCGACGGTCCCCTCAGCGAAATCGGCGGCGAGTTCGAGGGCGGCTTCCTCGCGCGAGAGCTCTGGATCGGCCTCCATCTCCCGCACCCGCTCTGCGACCCCGTCGATCCCGAGGAGGTTCTCGACTCGATCGGCCATGTCCTTCGCGATGGGGATCTCGACGTCGGCCGTCGGATCGCCGCCGCGCCCTCTGGCCTCGCGGGCCACGTCGAGGGCTTCGTCGAGTCCGGCTTCCAGCGTCTCGAAGTACCGCTCGTCGTCTGGGTACATCTAGGGGGACCAGCGGTCGAACGCGGCGAAGACGTGGCGATCGCGTTCGAATCGGCGACCCGACTCGCGCTCTCGGTCGATGCGTCGATAATTCATGTGGTGGGAATCGCTCCCCCGGAGCAAAAGGTATTCGCCTTCCGGGAGCGGTCGTCCGCTCGGTATTGAATGGTCGGCTACCGCCAGTCGTTGACGATGACCGTTGCGTTCGTCGACATCGAGACGTACGCGTCGTCACTACAGAGCTCGGCGATAATGAGCTGCTCGCCATCGTCGCCGTCGTCGACCGAAGCCATGACCTCGCAGTCGGAGATCGTAGCGGGGGTAGCCGGATTCTGCGGCATATGTGCTACTTGTTATCAGTGAGTATATAACCGTAACGATGTGAGGCCGTACCATACCCCCCTGCCGTCCGTCGTCTCCACTCCACTCGCTCGCGCGTTCATTCGACAGAACCCTTCGGTTTTTGATAGGATCTTCCGGTTGCCGTCGGGCTGATCGAGTTTCCAGTGGACCGCTCGAGCTACTCTCGGATCGGTTGGGTTTATCGCCCCCGGGGCCGACGCCCCTGCCGTGCGCCTCGTTCAGGTAACCATTCCCACCGGGAAACGGCAGACGGTACTGAAACTCCTCGACGAGGAGGGTATCGACTACGTGGTTACGGACGAGACGAGCGGCCGGGAATACACCGCAGTCGCGTACTTTCCCCTCCCGACGAACGCGGTCGAACCGGTGCTGGAAATGCTCCGAGAGGTCGGCCTCGAACGGGAGGCGTACACGGTCGTCGTCAGCGCGGAAACGGTCGCATCCGAGCGCTTCGACGAACTCGAAGAGGCCTACGCCGAAAAGCGGGAGAGCGAAGATCGCATCGCGAGACAGGAACTGGAAGCCCGCGCCGACGAACTCGCCTCTTCGATGCCGATCTACGTCGTCATGACCGTCGTTTCGGCGGTCATCGCGACGGCCGGTCTCCTTCTCGATTCGCCGGCCACCGTCGTCGGATCGATGGTCATCGCGCCGCTCATTGGGCCGGCGATGGCCGCCGCCGTCGGAAGCGTCGTCGACGACGCTGAACTCTTCCGACGCGGTATCGGACTCCAGCTCCTCGGGATCGGCCTCGCGATCGTCGCGGCGACGGCATTCGCCGCCTTCGTTCGGGCCACGCATCTCGTCCCCCCCGGACTCGATCCGCTCTCGCTGTCGGAGATCGAAGAGCGTCTCGCGCCGAGCGTTCTCTCGCTCGCCGTCGCCATGGGTGCCGGCGTCGCCGGCGCGATGAGTCTCATGACCGGCATTTCGACCGCTCTCGTCGGCGTCATGATCGCCGTCGCCTTGATCCCCCCCGCGGCGACTGTCGGGATCGGGATCGCCTACGGCGATCCCGCGCTCGCCATCGGGGCGAGCGTCCTCGTCGCGGTCAACGTCCTCTCGATCAACCTCGCGGCCCTCGTCGTCCTGTGGTACGGCGGCTACCGACCCGAACAGTTCTTCCGCCACGATCGAGCGAAGATAGCGACGCTGAAACGGGTCGCCGTTCTGGTCGGTGCGATCGCCCTCCTTTCGGTGTTTCTCGGCGGCGTCACGTACGATTCGTATCAGACCGCCCAGACCGAACAGGACATTCGCGACGGCGTGACGACCGAACTCGAGGATCCCGACTATGCCGGGTACGAACTGATCGAACTCGAAGTGACGACCGAAACCGAGTACATCCTCTTTCATCGCCCGACCGACGTCGTCGTCACGGTCGGGGTGCCGCCCGATGCGACCCGTTCGGGGCTGGCACCCCGAATCGAGAGCCGACTCATCGCCGAATACGACATCCGAGCCGACATTCAGGTGCTGTACCTCGAAATCGAGGAAAGCAGGTAGCCAACCCAGTCCCCGATCCCTACTGCGTCGCCGATGTGTCAAATACCCGTTTGAGTTTTCGTCGTTTATAGGCTCTCTCCCGTTCTCTCCGAACGTATGCAACGAGAACGACTCGCTGTGTTGATCATCACCGTTTCGCTCGTGGCGATGGCGCTCGTCGGCGTCGCCGTCGTGTCACCGATCGGGGCCGACGCACCGGCCGATAGCGCCGATCGAACCATCAGCGTCAACGCCGTTGGCGCGGCGGACGCACCGCCGGATCAGGCGACGATCCGCGTCGCCGCCACCGCGACCGGCGACGACCCGGCCGCCATCCGCGACGACCTCGCGACCGATGCCGACGCGCTCCGCGACGCGCTCGAATCGATCGGGCTGACCGACGAGGACTACGAGACGACTGACTACCGGATCACGGAGGAGCGCCGCGCGCCCGAGGACGATCGCCGAGAGCCCACGTATCGGGGGGTCCACGCGGTCGAAGTGACCCTCGACGATCCCGATCGAACCGGGGCGGTTATCGACGCGGCGGCCGACAGCGACGCCGAAATCGGCAACGTCGAGTTCACGCTCTCGGACGATCGTCGAACCGAACTTCGCGAGGAGGCGATCGAAAGCGCCATGAACGACGCTCGGACGCAGGCGGATGCCATCGCGAACAACGGCGAACTCCACGTCACCGGCGTCCAGCACGTCGACGCGACCCAGCGACACTACAGTCCGGTCAGATACGAAGCCGCGGCCGGCGATGGGGCGGGTTCGGCCGCCGGTACCACGGTCGATCCCGGTGACGTTTCGGTCGAATACGAGGTCAGGGTGACGTACAACGCGACTGCCGGCACGCAGTAGCGACTCGATTCCCTTTCGCGAAAAGGACCGAATTCGAACGTCCGATTACGATTCGAACGGGAGTTCCGGCTCGTGGCCGATCGATTCAACCGCGGCATCCAGTACCGACTCGATGCCTTCGCCCGTCTCGACGCTCATGTAGTGGTCTGCGTCGACGTCGGTCGAGCGATCGGCCTTGTTACAGACGGCGAGGATCGGGACGTCGAATGTCGACTCGATCTCGGCCAACAGATCCAGTTGGCGATCGATCGGGTAGCCGCATTCCCCGCTGGCGTCGAGCACGACGACCACGGCGTCGGCCAAATGGGTCAACGCTGAGACCGCCTGCGATTCGATCGCGTTGCGCTCCTCGGCCGGCCGATCGAGGAGCCCCGGCGTGTCGACCAACTGGTAACGAATTCGCCGGCGTTCGAGGTGCCCGACGTCGATACGAGTCGTGGTGTAGGGATACGCCGCCGTCTCGTTTTTCGCGTTCGTGACCCGGTTGACGAACGAGGATTTGCCGACGTTGGGATAGCCGGCGACGACGATCGCGGGTTCGTCGGCTCGGATGTCCGGCAGCGTCTTCAGCGCGTCCCGCGCTGTCCCGATCGCCAGGAGTTCGTCCGAGACCTGCTCGGTCACGTCAGCAAGGCGGGCGAACGCCTGTTTCCTGAGCTTTCGGGCGGTGTCGGGGTCGGCGTTTCTGATCCGGCCGTGATACTCCTCTTTGATCGCGGCCGTCTGTCTCGACGCCCACATCACCTCTGAGAGCTGTCGTCGGAGTCGATCGACGCCCCCAACGTCCGTATCGGCGAGCGTCGCGTCAGCGAATTCGTAGTAGAAATCGTCGACGAGATCGAAGTCCGGCCAGGAGGTGACCACGTTCCCGAGGTTATCCGAGAGGATGTTTGACGCCGTCTGTAGCATCGATTCCTGGGCCTCGGTGCCGGATTTCGCCCGCCCCGCCCGCGCCGCCCGGGAGAACGCCTTATCGACCAGCTCTTCCGACCGGGGCGTCGTCGGAAGGTCCTCGAAGTGCATACGATCGTTTGTGCGCCATCACGTATAAGGGGCTGGTCTCCGCCCCGGCGTGAAGCCTCCTTCCCACCCGAGAAGACTTCGGCCCGAATGTGCGCATAAATAGCTGTGGACGGCCTTCAGGTACGGCTTGACATGCAAGGCGCTCGTGGGGACGGGATCGGCTCAGCGTTCGAGGAGTGATAAGTGACGTCGCCGGTGGTGATGAAGCTCGCCATTCGGTTCTACTCGAAATTAACAATTTTGTGTATTGTTTTTGTTTTCGATATGTTCGGTCCCAAACGAGCTCGATCCACCGTTCATGACTTGTGTACAGAGTTGAGTTACTGTCGGAATGGGGCCACTGTCCGAATCGCATTTCGGTGGATTCCCCCGCGATCACACCCGGAAATTAGCGATATCGACGGTCCGCGGCTGGCGATTACGAAGTGAACGAAATACCATATACGAAGCTCGAACCGACAAAATCGAACGTAATTACCGATCGGAGTTTGCGTGGAACGGCACGAGAACCGTGATGTCAAGGACGGGATTTCCTCGTTAATGACGCGGTTTCACGTCGCCGATTTTTGCAGAAATCCCCCTCGATTTCGGAGACGGATGGTATGGAGTTCGACCCGGCGTCGAACGTACACTTTGTCAGATATGACGTCGATCTACTAGTATTCCGAACTATTTTAGCGACGTTCACACAGAAACAGCAACTCGGTGGTTCGGATCCTTCGTCTTCACAAGAAATCTGCGTATCCGACACCCACGAGAACTCAAGCCTATTTTTATTAAAATTGGTCTCGACTAGAGTAGTGATATGCCGACAGAAGTCACAGCGGGC
>CAZLHT010000113.1:0-5316 GCA_964559185.1 uncultured Natronomonas sp. | reverse complement strand
GATCGTGTTGATGTGGCTGAGTGCGGCCAGTTGTTCGCGTTGTTTCTCCCGCTCTTGTTCGATCTTTGCCCGGTCGCGCTTTCTCCGATCGGTGATCTCTTCGTGGACCACGACGAACCGCTCGATCGATCCCGACTCGTCTCTGACAGGTACGATAGTCTCTTCGGCGACGTACCGTTCTCCGCCCTTCGTAGTGTTGGTACGTTTTTTCCGTCGGTTCCTTTTCCCCGACGTCCCGTCCGATTCTCCGTCGGGCTCTTCGGGGCGCAAAAGCCGTGGCGTTTCCCCGATGGCTTCTTCGGCGGTATATCCCGTCGTCTCCTCGAACGCGGGGTTCACGTATTCGATCCTCCCCTCATCGTCGACCAGGTACGTCGGGTCACTCGTCGCTTGTACTGCCCTCCGAAACGAACGAAGCTGCCGTTCGATCTCCGCGGTCGTCGATTGACCGCCCGACCGGGCCGGTACCGGTCGCCACCACACGCGTCCGTTGGCACCCACCTTCTTCGTTTCGAGTTGGTCGCGTTCGACGAGACGAGCTAACCGTTCGTAGGTACTTCGGCGTCCGACCTCGAGGCGCTCTGCCACTTCGGTCGTTGTTCGGGGCGCTCCGGACTCCCCGAAGAGCGCGAGCGTTTCCCGTAGTACTTTGGTCAACGAAGGGGTGGCCATTGCGTTTAGTACTCACACGCCCGCATAAATCCTCCGACGCTGGAGGGTATCCTCATCGAAACTACACGAGTCGGCACGTTCATGTAACCAAGATCGGACGAAACGAGATCAGATGGTATCCACTCTTCGTCCGCCCCATCTTGGGTTCCCTAATCACTATTAGCGTCCGTTTAGGTGCTATCCCTTCCTATCGAAAATGTCAGGAGGGGTGAAGAGCGAACTACCATGAATCAACCGACAGAACACGTGATGAGAGCGTACGGTGGGACGGAGCATCTGAGCGAAAACGAGTACCACGAGCTGCTCGCCTCCGAGCGCCGGCGAACGACGCTCGGGGTTTTAGCGACGACGACCCCCCCGATCGAACTCGAGAAGCTGGCGTCGACGGTCGCCGCACGGGAACGCGGCGTCGACGCCGTCGATACGGAGGCCATCGAGCTCGTTACGGTCGATCTCCATCACAAGCACCTCCCAAAACTGGCTTCGCTCGAGATTGTCGATTACGACCCCGCAACGGCTCGCATTCACGGATTCTGACTTTCGCGACAATCGCCCGGCGTCGAGGTACATTTAAGTCCGCCACCGGATAATCCCGACAGTATGCGATCCGTTAGCATCGCCGGGACTGGAACGACGACGTTCGGCGAACTCGACGCCGGCGTCAAAGAGCTGGGAATCACGGCCGTCTCGCGAGTCCTTCGATCCTGCGACGTCACCCGCGACGACGTTGATGCCCTCTATCTCGGCAACTTCGTCGCCGGCGTGTTGGACGGACAGGAGGCGCTTGCTCCCCTCGTCGCCGACAGCGTCGGACTTTCCGGTATCCCCGCGATGAAAACCGAAGGTGCCTGTGCCAGTTCAGGGATCGCGTTTCGACAGGCGTACCAGGCCGTTCGGACCGGCGTCCATGACGTCGTCGTCGCCGTCGGCGTCGAAAGCATGACCAACGCCGAGACCTCGGAGTTCACTCGGGCCCTCGGTAGCGCGGCAGATCAAGGAACCGAGGGGGCGACGGGGCTCACTTTCCCCGGATTTTACGGATTACTGTTGGATCGGTACCTCCACGAGTACGGGGCGACTCGCGAACAGATCGCCGAAGTCCCGGTGAAGAATCGGCGCAACGGCGTCTCAAACCCCCGTGCCCGGTTCCGATCGGAGATCTCTGTCGAGGACGTCATCGAATCGCGCCGCGTGGCCGACCCCCTGGGACTCTACGATTGCTGTCCGGCGGCCGACGGGGGGGCCGCGGTCGTGCTCGCGGCCGACGATATCGCAGCCGATATCGCTGACGAACCGGTTCGAGTGCTCGGAAGCGGACACGCAACCGGCCGAAGCGCGGCCTATCGGTACGAGGATCTGACGACGCTCGAAGCGACGACGATCGCCGCCAAATCGGCGTACGAGGGGGCCGGGATCGGTCCCGAAGATGTCGACGTGGTCGAACTCCACGATTGCTTTTCGGCGGCGGAGATCGGCGACTCTGAGGACCTCGGCTTCTTCGAGAAGGGTGAAGGCGCGAGCGCCGTCGCCGACGGACGAACCGCGGTCGACGGGGACGTTCCGATCAATCCGAGCGGCGGACTCCTCGCGAAGGGTCACCCCGTCGGTGCGACCGGGATCGGACAGATCTACGAAATCTGCAAGCAGCTCCGCGGCGAGCACGAAAACCAAATTTCGGGTGCCGAAATCGGGTTGGCGCACAATCTCGGGGGAAGCGGAGCGATCAGTACGGTGACCGTGTTGGGAGGTCCCAGTGATGTCTGAAACCGATGGGCCGCAATTTCCGGCCTCGCGTTGCGGTGAGTGCGGGACGCTGTACGGCCACCCGGTCTACGCCTGCCGGAAGTGTTCGAGCGAGTCGATCGAGAAGTCGCCGATCGACGGGGCGGGGACGGTTTACGCACGAACCACGATCCGGGTCCCCGGCTCCGATCGGCGGGGCGAAGAACCGTTCGAGGTGGCGATCGTCGATGTCGGGCGGGCGGAGACCGTTCGGGTGACCGCACGAATCGTCGGCAATCCGGAACTCGACCCAGGCGACTCCGTCGCATTTCTCGAACGCCACGACGACGCATTCCACTTCGAGCCCGCGTGAGGATCCGTGTCGGAGCGCCGTGGGAGTTTGCAACGAGCCCGCTATGGGATCTCACCTCGATCCCGTCCCCCGTGTTCTCAATTAACGTTTCGGTCCGCGTCGCTCCAGTATTCCTCCCGAAGCTCGGTTTTGAGGACCTTCCCGTAGGAATTTCGCGGGAGTTCATCGACGATTTCGATCGTCTTTGGCTTTTTATACGCGGCCAACCGCTTCGCACACCGCTCTCGTATCTCCTCGACTAACGATCCCTCTTCGACGGTCTCGTCCGGGCGTGGCTCGACGAGTGCGGTCACCTTCTCCCCCCAGTACTCGTCCGGGACGCCGATCACCGCGGCGTTGGAAACGCTTCGGTGTTCGACGACGACCTCCTCAATCTCCCGCGGAAAGACATTCATCCCGCCGGTGATGATCATGTCCTTCTTCCGATCCAGGATGTACAGATAGCCCGCTTCGTCGACTCGGCCCATATCTCCGGTGTGGAGCCACCCTCCGGAGAACGCATCCGCCGTTGCGTCCGGCCGATTCAAGTACCCGGGCGTGACGTGGGGCCCCCTGACGACGACCTCGCCCACGTCGCCGGTCGGAACGGACTCGCCGTTTTCGTCGACCACCCGAAGGTGGGCGATCTCGACTTCCCTGCCCGCCGACTGGAGCCGCTCGCGGTGCGTTTCGGTTTCGGTTTCGGTGGCCCGTCGGTGGTCCTCACGGTCGAGAACCGTGACGAGCATCGGACACTCCATTTGGCCGTATGACTGAACGAAGACGTTCCCGAGCTTTTCGATCCCCTCTTCGATCCGGGCGGCGGTCATCGGCGACCCGGCGTAGTAGATCGATCGCAGCGATTCGGTGTCGTATCGGTCCCCACCGTCGTAGTTATCGAGGAGCTTATAAATCATCGTGGGGGCGACGAACACCGTGTTGACGCCGACGCGTTCGACCGTCTCGAGAAAGCGCTCGGGTTCGAATCCATCGCTGAGGTGGTTTCTCCCGCCCGAAAGAACGGTCGATTCGACGAGAAAGCCGGAGCCGTGGGTGAGCGGGGCCGCGTGAAGCGTTACGTCCCCCGCGCTCTGTTCGAGGACGCTTTCCAGTCCCAACGCCGTCGAGAGCCACGTCCCGTGGGTGTGTTGAACGCCTTTCGGCCGACCGGTCGTCCCGGAGGTATACATGATCGCACAAGGATCGTCGAGTGAGACGTCGGCGATTCCCGCGCCCGGCTCCGTTTCGGCGATGAGATCCTCGTAGTCGACCGTCCTTGAGGCGAACGGAAGCGTCGCCTCGCCGTTTCCATCTCGATTGCCGACCGCGATAACCGTCTCGAAGGTCGTCTCCATCGACCCACAGTGGTCGAGAAACGGCGTCTCGACCACGAGCGCGTCGACGTCAGCATCGGACGCGAGCATCCCGTGTTCGGACGGTGTGAGCATGGAATTGAGCGGGACTTTGACCGCACCGATCCGATACAGCGCGAACGACGTCTCGATGAAGGCCGCGTGGTTCTTCATCAGGATCGCCACCCGATCGCCGCGTTCGACGTCGAACCGATCGAATCCGGACGCAAGCCGTTCGACCCGTTCGGCCAGTTCGGCGTACGTCCGTCCCCCCTCGACACCACGCCCGGAGAGGGCTTTCTCCTCCGGTCGATGTCGCGACGTTCGTTCGAGTGCGTGTGCCAGATTCATCGTTCGGGCAACACAGTCGGAGAACGATAATAAACGTTTGCGACCAGCTGATACCCGTGGTGTGCGGGTCGGATCCACTTAATTCGTGATCTACTCTCGAATCGGTCGCCGTCGGGAGACGGTCCACGAGGGCGTTCGACTATCGGGTACCGTTTTATTTCACGGGCCGCCCTATCCCCGACGATGTCGGGAGAGACGCACTATTACGACGACCTTTCCGTTGGCGACACCTTCGAGACGAGAGGTCGAACGGTGACGGAGACGCATCTGGTCACGCACGCGGGCAACGCCGGCGACATGAACGAACTCCAGATGAACGCCCATTTCGCAGCGGAAACAGAATTCGACGGTCGCCCCGTCCACGCACCGTTGACGTATTCGATGATGGAAGGGCTCATCACGAGCGATTTTCGCAGCGAGGACTCGAACGTCTGTTATTACGGCCTCGATTCGATGCGAATCCCACAACCGACCTACGTCGGCGAAACGATTTCGGTACACCGAGAGATACTGGACAAACGTGAGAAAGCGCCGGGCGGAATCGTCACGTTTCGTGATCAGGTGGTCACGACCAAGGGAAAGACGGTTCTCGTCTGCGAAACGCTCGAGTATATCCGATCGAAACCGTCGAAGGAGGCCTAGTCCTTGGACGGCTCATTGGCTTCGGCCCCTTTAACTTCGCACTTTCGGAATCTCACGGGAGATCGAATCCCTCGAGTGTAATCTCGCTGTCGTCCATTGAACAGGGACGAAGAACGACCGAACCACCGTTATCGTTCTCGATTTCGATTCTTCTCGATCGACCGGCATCGACGAGACGACGGTGTCGTAAACCTAAAGGGTCGAACCGACCTTTTTAGGATCAAG
>CAZLHT010000112.1:3555-5371 GCA_964559185.1 uncultured Natronomonas sp. | reverse complement strand
TCGCCATTGGTTCCCGTAATCGCCCCGCGAGCAAAATCGTTGGGATGCGAACGGCTGGTCCGCATTCCCCTCTCCGGTCGATCCGGGACCCATTTCCGCGTCGATCGCGTCGATACGAACATGATCGACGGTTCGTCGGACCCTGCAATCGTCACCGGATCGAAACGGGGGCGGTGTCCATGACGCGAAAGGACGACTACTACAACCGGGCCAAACAGGAGGGGTACCGATCACGGGCCGCCTACAAGCTCAAACAGCTCGACGAGGAGGCCGGACTGATCGGCAAGGGCGATACGGTCGTCGACCTCGGGGCCGCGCCGGGCGGGTGGCTCCAGGTCGCGACCGAATTTGCGGGCAAGCACGGCTCCGTCGTCGGCGTCGACCTCCAGCGGATAAAACCGATCGACGGCATCGAGACGATTCGCGGCGACATGACCGACGACGAGACGCGCGAGCGGATCGTCGATCTGGTCGGGAAGGCGGACGTCGTCGTCTCCGATATGGCCCCGAACATGACCGGGGAGTACTCGCTGGATCACGCCCGGTCGGTGTATCTCGCACGGATGGCGTTCGAGACGGCGCTCGAACTCCTCGCGCCGAGTGGCGACTTGGTCGCCAAGGTCTTCGAAGGCCCCGACACGAACGATCTCCGCGCGGACATCGACGAGGAATTCGAGTACGTGCGGACGATCCACCCGGCGGCTTCTCGGGATTCCTCTTCGGAGCTGTTCATGGTCGCGAAGGGGCGGCTCACCGCGCCTGTCCGCCCGGGCGATGGCCTCGAAGTCGAGATCGAAGACGTCGGCCGCGAGGGCGACGGGATCGTCAAAGTCGAGGGATACACGCTCTTCGTTCCCGACACCGAGCCGGGAGACGTTGTCCAGGTCGAGGTGACCGACGTCAAACCGCGCTTCGGGTTCGCGGAGCTGGTCGAGTAGCCGTTCACGGGCGGAACGAGTACCTCTCGACGCATCTCGTCGACGACCTCTTGGATCTCCCGTCCGCGACGGTCGTGACCGCCGGTTTCGATCGGTTGTGGGACGAGGGAATCGCGTACATGGAGGCGCTCGAGAGTGCGGGAGTCGATGTCGAACACGTCCACTACGATTCGACGATTCGGGGGCCCTCAACTTCCTCGGCAGCGTCGAAGCCGCCGAAAGCGCGATCGAAGCCGACGCGGCGCGTCTCCCGACAGTATTTTAACGGCGGGAACGACGTGGGACATCATATGAGTGAACCGACGATCCGTGAATTGAGCTCCGAAGAGGAGTGGCTCGACGCGTTTCCGGTGATGAAGCAGCTGCGAACACACTTGGACGAAGGGACGTACCTCCGATACCTCGAGGAGATGACCGCCGACGGTTACCGGCTGTTCGGCCTCTTTTCGGACGGCGAACCCGCCGCGCTCGCCGGCATCGGGATCGAGACGAACATGTATTACGGGCGGCATCTGTGGGTGTACGAACTGGTCACCGATTCGACTCACCGATCGAAGGGATTCGGCGAGCGGCTGTTCGAGTATCTCTCGGATTGGGCCGAAGAGAAGGGATGTGAGAGGATCGCCCTCTCTTCGGGATTACGTCGAGAGGACGCACACCGATTTTACGAGGAACGTGCGGGGATGGAGAGAGCGAGCTACGTTTTCACGCTCGGGTTGGATTGAGCTCGACGAATGGTGCGTCCGCCGTCGCTCACTCGAGCGTCCGTTCGACGCGCCACGTCAGCGCCGCGACCGCCGTCGCGACGGCCACGCTCACGAGGGCGATCGAACCGAACCGCAAAACAGCCCTCGTCGAGGCGATCGCGTAACTGACGA
>CAZLHT010000112.1:0-3455 GCA_964559185.1 uncultured Natronomonas sp. | reverse complement strand
GCGTCGAGTTCGCGGTGGGTAAAGGGCAGCGCATTCTCGCCCGAGTAACTCGTGACGAGATGGCCGTCGCCCTCCAGGTAGTACTTGTAAGTGGTCAGACCCTCGAGGCCGACGGGGCCGCGGGCGTGGATCTTGCCGGTCGAGATGCCGACCTCCGCGCCGAGGCCGTATCGATAGCCGTCCGCAAAGCGCGTCGAGGCGTTGTGGAAGACACTCGCGGCGTCGACGCCGGCCATGAATATTTCGGCGGTTTCCGCGTCATCGGTGATGATCGACTCGGTGTGCTTGGAGCCGTTCTCATTGACGTGGGCGACAGCCTCGTAGACGTCTTCGACGACCTTGATCGACAGCTCGAGATCGCCGTACTCGGTTCGCCAGTCCTCGGCTGTCGCCTCGCCGATGTCGACGACCTCGCGGGTCGCTTCGTCGCCACGGAGTTCGACGCCCGCGTCCACGTAGCGCTCGACGAGACCGGGGAGGAAGTCGGCTGCGACTGCCTCGCTCACGAGCAGCGTCTCGACCGCGTTGCAGACGGCGGGGTACTGCACCTTCGCGTCGAAGGCGACGTCTTCGGCCATCTCGAGGTCGGCATCGTCGTCGACGTAGACGTGACAGACACCCTCCGTGTGGCCCAACACCGGGATCTGCGTGTTGTCCTGGATGTAGGAGACGAACTCCGAGGAGCCCCGGGGCATCACGAGATCGACCTTCCCGTCCAACTCGAGCAGGCGATCGACTTCCTCGTGTGCCTCGATCAGCTTCGCCCAACCGTCGGGAAGTTCCGCTGTCGCCTCTTCGATGATTCGGTAAAGGGCTTGGTTTGACTCACTGGCCTCGCTGCCACCCTTGAGGATGACCGCGTTTCCCGACTTCAACGCGAGCGCGGCGATCTGAACCAGGGCGTCTGGGCGGGATTCGAACACCGTCGCGACGACGCCGATTGGAACGGCAACCCGGTAGAGTTCGAGCCTCTCGTCAAGTTCGCGCGCCTCGAGCGTCGCCCCGAGGGGATCGTCCTGCTCGGCGACGGACTCGACCATCCCCGCGATGTCCTCGATCTTCGCGCCGTCGAGCTTCAGCCGGTCGACGAGCGCCCGGCTGTACTCGCCGCGTTCGAGCATCGCCTCGGCCGCCTCGACGTCTTCGGCGTTTGCCGCCAGGATCTCGGTTTCGTGTTCGCGAACGGCGTCGGCGATCGAAGCGAGCGCCGCGTTTCGCTCGGACTCCCCGACGTTAGCCAGTTTCAATGCGGATCGCTGTGCCTCCGTCACCCGTCTCTCGGTATCGTACTCTCGTTCGTGTTCGGAGTCGTGCTCACTCGTCGTCATCGGTCTGGATCTCTTCGTTCGTCGGGATAAATAGCGTCCCTGTCGGTTTAGCGTCGGCGATTCGAGCCAGAACATCCGGTTCGGCCGACCCGGTGATGATCACGGGGATTCCGTGCTCGCTGACGTCACGAGCTCCCTCGACTTTGGTTCGGATCCCGCCGAAGCTCGCGGCCGTCCCGCCGTCGATGAGTCGTTCGACCGATTCGTAGTTCTCGCCGACGGCTTCGATCAGTTCGGCATCGGGATTTCGTTTCGGATTCGTCGTATACACGCCGTCGACGTCCGTCAGCGTGACCAGGAGATCGACGTCGATACCGGTGGCGACCGACGCCGAGATCATGTCGTTGTCGCCGATCTGGAGTTCCTCGGTCGCCACCGCGTCGTTCTCGTTGATGATCGGGATGACGTCCCACTTGAGGAGCGTCTCGACGGTGTTCTCGAAATTCCGAAAGCGCTCCGGCGTGTCGAAGTCCTTGCCGGTCAACAGGATCTGTGCGACCGTCTGGTCGTAGCGGTCGAAACTCTGCGTGTAGTGTCGCATCAAGAGACTCTGCCCGACGGTCGAGAGCGCCTGACTCTCCTCGATCATCTCGGTTTCCTGATCGAGTCTGCCCCGTCCCGCTCCGACTGCCCCCGAGGAGATCAGGATGACGTCCTTGCCCCGGTCGCGCAGGTCCATGATGTCGGCGGCAAGTTTGTCGAGCTTCACGCGGTCGAGCCGCGAGTCGTCGCCGGTCAGCGAGTTGGTGCCCGCCTTGACGACGACGAGCTCTGCGTCCGCGGCGCGTTCTCGGGTCCGCTCGACGGTTTCTGCTTTGACCGTCTCGACGGCGGCCCTATCACTCATCGTCGAAGGCCTCGGCCAGCTCTCGCGAGCGCCGCTCGGCCGCGAGGACGGCGTCGACGACCGCCCTGTCGGCGTCGCTGTTCCACAGCACATCCATGCCCTCGATCGTCGTGCCCTTCGGAGAGCAGACCGCGTCAATCAGCTCGTCGACGCTTCTTTCGTCGCGGAGGACGGTCTCCGCCGCCCCCTTGAACGTCTGGGCCGCGAGCGTTTCGGCTTCCTCGGAATCCAGTCCCCCCTCGACGCCGGCCCGTTTCATCGCGTCGATCAGATAGAAGGCGAAGGCGGGGCCGCTCCCGTTGACAGCGGTCGATACGTCCATCAGTTCCTCGTCGATCTCGACGAACTCGCCGACGTCGTTCAAGAGCGCTCGGATCTCGTCGGTAAGCCCGGCCGTCGTCACGGCGGCGGCCATGTTTCCCGTCTCGGCGGCGAGGTTCGGCATGATTCGCACGACCGACGCCTCGGTTCGGTTTGCGACGAACTCCCGTGGGACCCCCGCCGCGAGGGTGACGAGCGTCTGGTCGGCCGAGAGATTGAGGTCTTCGAGCACCGCCTTGACGATGCTCGGCTTCACCGCGAGGACAACGACGTCGGACGCTCTCGCCGCCGCAACGTCGTCCGTCGTCTCCGATGCGTCCGCCCCGACCGCCTCGAGTGCCTCCGGATCGAGATCGATCGCGGTCAAATGATGCGATCCGGTTTGGGCGAGGCCTTTCAGGAAGGCACCGCCCATGTTTCCGCAGCCGATAACGCTCACTCGTGTCATCTTGGCTCTATCGAGTGGATCGAACGCTATACCAACTACGATTTCCGCCGCCGAATTCATATTTCTAAGCCCCCTCTTCGAATGTATGAAACGGCCACGACCGGTGGGCGAGGAGGGGGCGTATGCTGCCGCCGATCGCTGACAGATTCGTCGCCGGCGAGGATGCGGGGACCGCCATCGAGCAGGTCGAACGGTGCAACGCCGACGGGATTGTCGGGATCGTCAACCTCCTCGGGGAGCACTACGACAGGCGCGCACCGGCCGACGCCGACGTGCGCGCTTACCGGACGTTGCTCCGTGAGATGGACGACGCCGGCGTCGACGGCTGCATTTCGGTGAAACCCTCACAGATCGGCCTTGACGTCGGCCGCGAGGCGTTCGAGGAGAACCTCTCTACGATCGTCGAGACCGCCCGAAAGTACGATCGGTTCGTCTGGATCGACATGGAGGACCACACGAGGACCGACGCGACGCTCGACGCATTCGAAACGCACGCGAGAGCGATCGACGG
>CAZLHT010000111.1:4308-5396 GCA_964559185.1 uncultured Natronomonas sp. | reverse complement strand
CGGGACGCCGACTTCTACTTCCTCGACGAAATCACGCCGTATCTCGACATCGGCCAGCGCGTCACCGCGGCGCGGCTCATTCAGGAACTCTCGGGCGAGGATCGATCGATGCTCGTCGTCGAACACGATCTCGCCGTACTCGATCTGCTCGCCGACGCCCTCCACGTTGCCTACGGTGAGCCAGGCGTCTTCGGCGTCGTCACGCCACCGAAGTCGACGAAGGGCGGTATCAACCAGTATCTGAGCGGCTACCTCGAAAACGAGAACATGCGCATCCGCCCCGAGGCGATCGAGTTCGAGGAACACGCCCCCCGGACCGAGGGTTACGGCGAGACGCTCGTCGAGTACCCCGCGATGAGAAAGGCCTACGGCGACGGCGAGTTCAGCCTCGAAATCGACGCCGGCGAGATCAGACGAAACGAGGTGCTCGGCATTGTCGGCCCGAACGGGATCGGGAAATCAACATTCGCCAAGGTGCTCGCCGGCCGACTTGAGCCCGACGAGGGGAGCTTCGACGCCCGCCTCGACATCTCCTATAAACCGCAGTACGTCGAGATCGATCGACCGATGCGCGTCGACGCCTTCCTGCGCTCGATCACGGACGACTTCGGCTCCTCGTATTGGAACACCGAGATCGCCGGCCCGCTGCAGCTTGAGCGGATCATGGAGCAAAATCTCACAGACCTCTCCGGCGGTGAGCGCCAGCGCGTCGCCATTGCTGCCTGCCTCTCGAGGGAGGCTGATCTGTACCTCCTCGACGAGCCCTCCGCGCACCTCGACGTCGAACAGCGCGTACTCGCAACGCGAGCGATCCGTCGGTACACGGAAACTCACGACAAGAGCGCGATGGTCATCGATCACGACATCTACATGATCGATCTGCTCTCCGATCGGCTCCAGGTCTTCGAGGGCACGCCCGCGGAACGCGGTCACGCCGGCCGGCCGATAGGGATGCGTGAGGGGATGAACGCCTTCCTCTCGAACCTCGACGTCACCTTTCGGCGGGACGAACGAACCGGTCGCCCCCGGATCAACAAGCCCGGCTCCCGGAAGGACCGTGAACAGAAGCGCGCCGGCGAGTACTATTA
>CAZLHT010000111.1:0-4208 GCA_964559185.1 uncultured Natronomonas sp. | reverse complement strand
GACGTACCGGACCGAGATGGAGCGATCGAGATCGCAGCGAAGTACGCCGATAGCGAATGCGTCGGGCAGTTCGACGAAGTTACGGAGATCGAAGAGCGCGATACGGAGTGGGTCGTCGAGTTCCGGACTCACACGCTCTCCGAAGCGTATACACACTGCGTTCGGATCACCAGATCCGTCGGGAACGTGGTCTCACACGACCGTTCGAGTCGCTTCGATTGACCCGACACGGCGCTCGCATTTCGATCGGCGGAACCCTTCCGCACACCTCGCGCCGTCAACAACTGCTATAACGCCGACGGCCCTGTCCCTCGCCATGACGGGTGCGCAGATCGGCGTCGATGTCGGCGGGACGTTCACGGACGTCGCGCTCTTTCTCGACGGCGATCTCATGACGGCAAAGGTACCGACGACGAGCGACCAGAGCGTCGGCGTCCTACAGGGGGTACGGAAGGCGTGCGATAGCGCGGGAATCGAGCCGAGCGGAATCGACGCCTTCGCGCACGCGATGACCGTCTCCGTGAACGCGCTGCTCGAACGGAACGGCGCGAAGACGGCGCTCGTGACGACTGAAGGGTTCCGCGACGTGCTCGAAATCGGCCGACAGGATCGGCCGTCGCTGTACGACCTTGACGCCGAGAAACCCGAGTCGCTCGTTCCCCGTCGCCGTCGGTTCGAACTCGATGAGCGGGCGACGCCCGAGGGAATCGACGAGCGCGTCGCGGAGGCGGAGGTCCGAGCACTCGCCAAAGCGATCGAACGACGCGACGTCGAAAGCGTCGCCGTCTGCCTGTTCTTCGCATACGCCCATCCGGACAACGAGGCTCGCGTCGCAGAGCTTCTCCGCGAGGAACTCGAGGTTCCAGTTTCGGCCTCCCACGAGGTCCTTTCGGAGTTCAGGGAGTTCGAACGGACCGCGACGACAGTCGCCGACGCCTACCTGACGCCGGCGATTGAGGGATATCTGGCCAGGCTGCTCGATCGTGCCGACGGCGCTGACCTCCCGCCGCCTCGGGTCATGAAGTCGAACGGCGGGGTCGCAGACATCGAAACCGTTCGATCGAATGCGGTGACGACGGTCCTCTCAGGGCCGGCTGCGGGCGTCGTCGGCGCGTCGGCGATCGGCGAAGGGGCATCCGTTGACGAAGAGGCGGGCGTCGTCACCTTCGACATGGGTGGCACCTCGAGCGACGTGAGCCTCGTCAGAGACGGCGTGATCGAGCGGAGCGCGGATGCCGAGATCGCGGACGTGCCGATCCGGACGCCGATGGTCGATGTCGAGACCGTCGGGGCCGGCGGCGGTTCGATCGCCCGAACCGATTCGGGCGGCGCGCTTCGGGTCGGCCCGGACTCGGCAGGTGCGGATCCCGGTCCAGCCTGCTATGGCGACGGCGGAGAGCGACCGACGGTCACCGACGCGAACGTCGTGTTGGGGTACGTCGGCGAGGGGACTGCGCTGGGCGGCGAACTCCAACTCGACGTCGATGCCGCTCACGATGCACTCGATTCGCTCGCCGAAGCGGCCGGCCTCGAAGACGCGATTGCGGCCGCTCGGGGCGTCTACCGCGTCGCCAACGCGACGATGACGCGGACGATCCGATCCGTCACCGTTGAGCGCGGCTACGACCCCCGCGAGTTCGGCCTCGTCGCCTTCGGCGGGGCCGGCCCGATGCATGCCGTTGGGCTCGCCGATCGACTCGATATCGACCGGATCCTCGTGCCGAAACCGGCGGGCGTCCTCTCGTCGTACGGGCTGCTCGCGGCCGACGAATCGCACGATCACACCCGGACCGTTCGACTCCGGCTCTCGGAAGCGACGCCCGAGGACGGCCGAACCGTCTACGACGAACTCGTAGAGTCGGCGCTCGAAGACGCCTCTGATCCGGACGCGGCTCGGATCCAACTGGCCGCGGATTGCCGCTACGCCGGCCAGGGGTTCGAGCTGACGGTGCCGATCGAGCGATTCGACCCCGCTGATCTCGCGGTGCGGTTCGCCGATACCCACGAGCGGGCCCACGGCTACCGCCTTGACGCCCCGATAGAGGCGGTGACGTTGCGTGTGACCGCAACCGTCGAAATCGACCGCCCCTCGATGACGCACGACGGAGCCGGAGACGCCGTTCGCGGGCGTCGGGAGGCGGTCTTTCCCGACACCGGACGGGTTGAGGCGACCGTCCACGACCGGGACGCAATCGCGGTCGGGGCGTCGATCGTCGGGCCAGCGATCCTCGAACAGGCCGAAAGTACGACGGTCGTCCCACCGGGATGGCGCGGTCGAGTTCGCGAGGACGGCACGCTCGTCGTGGAGCGATCGAACACTGGACCCGGAACGGGAGAGGACGAAGACCGATGACCGACGCGATCGATCCCGTGACGCTTGAAGTCGTGCGAAACCAGCTGGAGGGCCTCGCGGAGGAGATGGGTCGGACGCTGATTCGCGGGGCGTACTCGCCGAACATCAAGGAGCGGCGGGACTGCTCGACGGCGCTTTTCGACGCCGACGGCCGGATGGTCGCGCAGGCCGAACACATCCCGGTCCACCTCGGGGCGATGCCGGCGGCCGTCGCGGCGGTCCTCGAGCGCGAGCCCGAACCCGGCGACGTCTTCGTCCTGAACGATCCCTTCACCGGCGGAACCCACCTTCCCGACGTGACGCTCGTCTCCCCGATCTCGCTAGGGGATGGGGGTGAACCGGGGGACGGGGAGGACATCGTCGCCTACGCGGTCTCCCGGGCGCACCACGCCGACGTCGGCGGGATGACGCCCGGAAGCATGCCGGCCGGTGCCCGCGACATCCACCAGGAGGGGTTGCGGCTTCCGCCTATCCGTCTCGTCGAGGGCGGAGACCGAAACGAGGCGCTCCTCTCGCTCGTGCTCGCGAACGTCCGGAACCCAGAGGAGCGACGCGCCGACCTCCGCGCGCAGCTCGCCGCGACCGAGCGGGCCGAAACCCGCCTTCGCGCGCTCTCGGACGAACACGGCCGCGACCTCCTCGAACACGCCTTCGACGCGGTGATCGAGTACTCCGAGGAGCGCGTTCGGACCGAGATCGGGACGCTCCCGGACGGCACCTACGAGGCCTCGGACGTCCTCGAGGGCGACGGTGTCACCGACGCCGACATCCCGATCGAGGCGACGGTAACCGTCGATGGTGACGCGCTGGCCGTAGATTTCTCGGGGACTGCACCGCAGGTCGACGGCAATCTCAACGCGCCGCTGTCGGTCGCGACGAGCGCCGTATACTTCGTCATCCGCTGTGTGACCGATCCGGAGATTCCGCCGAATCACGGCTGTTACGCCCCGATCACCGTCGAGGCTCCCGAGGGCTCGCTCCTGAACCCTCGGCCGCCGGCGGCGGTCGTCGGCGGGAACGTCGAGACGAGTCAGCGCGTGACCGACGTAGTCTTCGCCGCCCTCGCGCTCGCCGCACCCGATCGCGTCCCCGCGCAGGGACAGGGAACGATGAACAACCTCACGATCGGCGGCCGGAACGGCTCGTTCGCCTACTACGAGACGATCGCCGGCGGATTCGGCGCACGCGCCGATGCTGACGGGATGGACGGCGTGCAGGTGGGGATGACGAACACGCTCAACACGCCGATCGAGGCGCTCGAAGCCGAGTATCCCCTCGCTGTCGAGCGCTACGCCTTCCGCCCCGACTCCGGCGGCGAGGGTCGCTTTCGCGGCGGGCTCGGGCTCGAACGTCGAATCCGCGTCGAGACCGCGGCGACGGTTTCGCTTCTGACCGAACGACGGCGGACGGCCCCGCGAGGCGTCGCGGGCGGCGCTCCGGGGGCGACCGGCGAAAACCTGATCGACGGCGAGCCGATTGGGGCGAAGACGACCGTTGACGTGCCGCCGGGGACGACGGTCACGGTCCGGACACCCGGCGGCGGCGGTCACGGCCACCCGGTCGAACGCGATTCGGAGGCGATTCGGTGGGATCGCCTCGACGGGAAGGTCGGATCGGAGTAGGCACGTCCGCGACCCCTCCGTCCGGCGACCCGGAACGGGAGCCTTTTGCCGATCGACCCCCGAAAAGTCGGTATGACCGTTCCGGATATCCAGGAATCGCACCCGCGCTACGAGTCGCTTTTGATGCGACACCGAATCGAAGCCGGCGTCGACCGCGGCATCACCTCGAGACAGGGACTCATCGCGCAGGGCCGCGGCGAGGCGTTCGATTACCTGCTCGGCGAGGAGACGAT
>CAZLHT010000110.1:0-5397 GCA_964559185.1 uncultured Natronomonas sp. | reverse complement strand
GTGCTCACGTTCGCGGCCGCGACGCGTTCGAAAGGGGCCCGACGTGCTGCTATCGATGACTTTCTAATGGAGGGTGGAGTGTCCCAAGATGATGAGTCCCACGGCGGAATCTGAAGGGGGATTTTCCTACGCATCGTTGTTCTCGAGTCCGACGCTGATTGCGATGATGCTCGCGGTATTCGTCGTAATGTTCGGCTACGAGATTCCAGCGCCGATACTTACAAGTATCGCCGAGGGCGTCGGTATCTCGGACGCCCAGATCGGACTGATCATGACCGCCTTTGCTGTGCCGGGTGTCCTTTTTCTCCCGATCACGGGAATCGCGGCCGATCTCTACGGACGGAAAACCGTTCTCGTCCCGTCGCTCGTGGGATTCGGCATCGCCGGAACCGCCATCGGATTCGTCGATTCCCTCGGCGCGATACTCGCGCTTCGTGTCGTTCAGGGAACAGCGTTCGCGGGGATCTTACCGATCTCCGTCGTCATGCTGGGCGACGCGTTCGAGGGGGCCAGAGGCTCGGCGGCGCAGGGGTTTCGAACCAGTGCCGCCGGTGCTGCGACCTTCGTGATCCCGCCGGTGGCGGGATACCTCGCGAGTTTCGCCTGGGAGTACGCGTTCATGCTACACCTGTTAGCCTTCGGCGTGGCGGCGATCGTCCTGTTCGCCGTCCCCGAAACCGTCGAGTCCACCGGAACGGGCCCCGGCATCTTCGAGACGATGCGCGGGTACGGCCAGACGATGAAGACTGAGCTCAAAGACCGACAGCTCGGAATATTAGTCTGTGGCGGGTTCGTTCGCGGGTTCGTTCGGCTGGCGCTCTTGACGTTCATCCCGCTGTTCGCGGTTCGGGTTTTCGATGCGTCGCTCGTCGAGGCGGGATTCGTTCTCTCGGCGCGCGGAGCCGCGCGGTTGATCTTTCCCCCGCTGTCGGGAATCATCACCGAACGGTTCTCGCGCCGATATGGCGTGATCGGGGCGCTCGTGATCATCGGTGGGAGCGCCGCAGCGATGCCCTTCGCGCCGTCGATTGTGTGGCTCGGAGTGATACTGTTCGGCTACTCGATTGGGGATTCGTTCTTCTCTCCGCTGCTCAAGGATGCGGTCGCCAATCACGCCACGGACGAACGGCGCGCCGGCGTTATCACCTCCTTTTTCATCTTCCAGAACACCGGCGAAATGGTCGCGCCCGCTTTTTTCGGTGTGGTCCTCACGGTGATCGGCTTTTCGGGCGTGTTCTTCTCCGCTGCGGCTGTGGTCGCAATCTACGCGGTCGCCGCAATCGTCTTTTTCACCGTCGAGTGAGCCGTTCCTCCAACCTTCGTCCCTGTAACCGATCGGATCGGAACCGACCGAATCGCGAATATTCACTCGCTTCGTGAATACCCCGAAACCGCCCGGATAGTATACAGCAAGAATCTTCATACCCACTTCCGGAGTAACGGCGTTCGTACCGCGAAGATGATTCCGGAGATAAAACGGTGGTTCCGTTCCGATTCGAACGTGCTCGATCAACTCGCCGGAATCACCGGCGTCGGCTGGACAGTCTCGATACTGGGATACGTCACGGCCGCGGTCGGCCACGGTACCGTCGTCATCTCCCGGCTCGTCGCGGACCCGCAGTCGCTTTTGTACCTCGGCGGGGCCCTCTTTCTCGCGACATTCGGACTCGATCGACTCAAGGATCGACGCGCCGAGAAGGGACAGTAGGAACCGCATAACTACCTTTCGAAGGTGGCTCGTCGGGAATATGTCGAATCGTTCACGTGCGGTTCGAATTCCCGACGGCGAATCCGCTCACCGAACGAACCAGCTCCGCCGCGCCGCCGATCGGCTCGAAGCCGTCCTCGACTCGCTGGATCTCGAAGCTGAAGCGCAGCTTGCGGACGAGGTGGTCGAAGCGGTCCGAGCGACGGACAGGGCGTTCGAGATTCAAACGAGTGACGAACAAGTCTGGCACCGTTCCGAAGAGTTCGTGTTCCCGGCTGCCCGGGCGGATGGCGGATCACTACACGAGCGGTAGTTCGACGACTCGAAGGGCATCCGGTCCGAACATGGATGCGCGGGGAGAGACATCGGGACAATCCCTATGGGGACAGCCCTCGGAGGTGAACCATGGGCAAAGAGACAGTTCACACCGACGAGGCCGCGCCCGCTGCTGGCGCGTACAGTCAGGCGACCACCGACGGCGAGATCGTTTTCACCGCGGGACAGGTCGCGCTGACGCCGACCGGCGAGCCGCTCGATTCGGAGCCGATCGAGGCGCAGACCGAACGGGCGCTCGAAAACATCGAAGCCGTCCTAGATGAGGCGGGATGTAGCCTCGAAGACGTGCTCAAGACGACCGTCTTTCTGGCCGATATCGACGATTTCGAAGCGATGAACGAGGTCTATTCGACGTATTTCGACTCGAACCCCCCGGCCCGATCCGCGGTCCAGGCGGGCGCGCTGCCGCTGGGAATGGCGATCGAGATCGAAGCCGTCGCGACGAAGGCGTGACCCCCCGGCGGCGGTCGGCCCTCCTCTGGGGTGTGGTCGGCGCGTTCGCCTTCCTCGCCCTTCATGGGACGTATCTCCTCTTCGGCGGCGCGTTCCTCGGCGTGGGCTCGATCACGGTCGTGACCGGGATCGTGTTCGGCGCGACGGCGGTCGCGAGTTATCACGCCGAGCGCCGATTCGGACCGTACGACCGGAGGCTCGACGACAGCGAGTGACGTGGTGGTGTGGAACGCGAAGCTTTTAAACGGCCGACGGCGGTAGGTTCTGACGAGCCGGGATGGCCGAGTGGTAAGGCGCACGCCTGGAAAGCGTGTTCCCTCAGGGATCCAGGGTTCAAATCCCTGTCCCGGCGCTTCTGCGAGGGTTATCCACGAGCGATGCCGATAGCCGTCAGGGACCCCCGGATCGGTCACGGAATGGATTTAATAGCCCGTCCATACGACATACGCCATGGCGACGCAAGACCGACTTCGGTCGATCTCGGACCTCGATGTTGTGATCGACGCGGACGCACACATCTCGGAGAAGGCGGAGCAGTTGGTCCCGTATCTGGACGAACCGTATAAAAGCATGTTCACCGGCGGCGACGGCGAATCGGCGAACGTCGCGACGCCGGGGTATCCAAAAGACGAACTCTTTCGCGCGCTCGGCGGCAAACTCCAGTGGGAGGACGTCAGCACCGCCGAGGCCGAAAAGGAGGCGATGGAGCGGTTCGGCCTCGACCACGTGCTCATCACGCCCACGCTCAATCTGTACCTGCCGATCTTCTCGGACGAGCGGTACGCCCACGCGCTATCGAAGGCGTACAACGACTTCCTCGTCGCGGAGTTCCTCGACGACGGGCCGAACGGATTCAAGGGCATGATCACCCTCTCGCCGCTGGCACCCGAGAAGGCTGCCGAGGAGATCGACCGTCTCGCCGATCACCCCGACATGGTCGGCGCCATCGTCGGCTCGACGGGAATCTTCCCGCCGCTGGGCGACCGTCGGTACGATCCGATATACCGGGCGCTCGAGGACAACGACATGCCGTTCGTCCTCCACGGGGCGACCGGTTCGTTCACGAGCGCGCATCCCTTCATCAAGCGCGGGCTGAAATCCTACGGCGAGTTGCACGTGCTCAGCCACCCGTTCACGCAGATGTTCCAGATGACGAGCATGCTGGGACAGGGGATCCCCGAGCGGTTCCCCGACATTGACGTCGTCTTTCAGGAGGCCGGTATCGGGTGGATCCCCTTTACGATGTACCGGATGGACAACGAGTACGAAAAGCGCCGCAGCGAGTTCCCGACGCTCAGAAAGAAGCCGAGCGAGTACGTGAAGGAGAACTTTTACTTCACGAGCCAGCCGATGATCGAACCCAAACAGTCGAAGTACGTCGCCTGGCTCATCGAGATGTTTGACGGGACCGAGAACCTGATGTTCTCGACGGACTTCCCGCACTACGATTTCGACACGCCCGAGGAGCTCTTCAACATGATCAGGAACCACTTCGGTGCGGAGGAGGTCCAGAGGGTCTTCGGGGGCAACGCGGCGGAGGTGTTCGGCATCGAATGAGCGCCGAAGGGACGAGACACCCCGTCTGTGCGGTCGAGGAGCTCAGCCCCGGCGATCGGCTCCTGAAGACGATTTCGGACCGCGAAATCGGTGTCTTCAACGTCGACGGCGAGTTCCACGCGGTCGCCAACTACTGCGTCCACGCCGGCGGGCCGATCTGTGAGGGGCGACTCTCGGGGATGGTCACTGCCAAAGCCGGCGAGTGGAAGTGGGACTGGGTCCGAGAGGGGGAAATACTCGCCTGTCCGTGGCACGGCTGGGAGTTCGATATCGATACCGGGGAGTTCCTCGCCGACGACCAGTATCGGCTCATCACCTACGACACCGAAATCGATGACGGGACTGTCTACGTCGTGATGGGCGGCGCCTGAGCGAGCGAAAACGATGGGACGCGACGCGCCACCCGATCCGGAGGCCGATCAGAATCGAACGTTCGAAACGGCGGCACGGGTCCACGACCGAATTCGAGCGGATCCCCCGGCGTATCCGTCCGGCTGGGTCGAACAGGTGCGGTTTCGAGAGCGGTACGACCTTCCCCCGTTTCGTCCACCGAGGTTCGCGGACGGTGTGCGAGTCCGGGGAACGATCGAGGCGATCGAAGCAGACTTGGACGTCAGAATCGGCTTCGCCGCCCCGGACGTCGAGGAGGGCTGGTGGGTCGAGATAGATGGCGAGCGCACGTTTCGGATCGATCGACACCGCGACGACGCCGCGAACACGATCATCGAGACGACAGCGGGGGCATTCACCGATCGGGTTAGCGAGGCGGTCGGGGACTCGTGATAGTCGTATAAAGCGAGGGCCAACCGGCGTGGATATCGATCGCTCCGGACGGCCTCCACGGTACGGGGGCGGTTGACACGGTGTCGCCGTTCCGCGATTCACACGAACGTTCTCCGTTCGACCGAAAACTCGCTCGCCACGCGCCATTAGTTACCTTTATATAGAACTACCGACAATCTTTTGGATGACTATGAGCCAACAGCAGCGAATGGGAGGGCAGCCGATGATCATTCTCGGTGAAGACTCCCAGCGGATGAAGGATCGCGACGCCCAGTCGCACAACATTTCGGCGGCGAAGGCGGTCGCAGAGGCGGTACGGTCGACGCTCGGTCCCAAGGGGATGGACAAGATGCTCGTCTCCTCGATGGGTGATATCACCGTCACGAACGACGGCGTCACCATCCTCCAGGAGATGGACATCGACAATCCGACGGCAGAGATGGTCGTGCAGGTCGCCGAAACCCAAGAGGACGAGGCGGGCGACGGCACGACGACCGCCGTCTCGATCGCCGGCGAACTCCTGAAGAACGCCGAGGACCTCCTCGAACAGGACATCCACC
>CAZLHT010000109.1:0-5400 GCA_964559185.1 uncultured Natronomonas sp. | reverse complement strand
GCGTTGAACTACGATTATCCCGAGATACAGGCCGACTCGCTCGAACGCGTCGCCGCCTTCGGAGCCCGAGAAGCCTACCAGTACGTCGAGGAGCCGGTTATCGTCGATGACGCCGGACTGTACATCGACGGCTTCGGCGGGTTCCCGGGACCGTACTCGGCGTACGTCGAAAACACCCTCGGGGTCGAGCGAGTCGGCGAGTTCGCAAGACGCGAAGGCGCGATCCGATCGAAATTCCGCTGTGTGATAGCTTACTGTGACGGCGAACCCTTCCGAGCCTCGCCGGAGTCCGTCGACATCGACGATCGGCGCGGTCACGACCTCTCTGCCGACGATCGGGTGTCGGCGAGCACCGAGGACTCCGTAGCGAACGGCGATATCCCCGTGAAGCTCTTCGTCGGGTCGCTCCCCGGTCGAATCGTCGAACCTCGTGGCGAGGGTGGTTTCGGATACGACCCGATCTTTGAACACGGCGAAAAAACGTTCGCGGAGTTGAGCGCCGAGGAGAAAAACGCCGTCTCGCATCGCGGCCGTGCGCTCGCGAAGTTCGCCGAGTGGTTCGTGGACCGATAGCGCGATCCCGCTCAATCGCGGGGATCCCGATCCGGACCGGGGTAGGGTTCCTCGAACGTCAGCTCGTAGGCCGTTTCTGGGTCGAAAACCGAAACGAAGGCGGCCGGCGATCGGACGCTCACGTCCATTGTATCCCTGAGAGTGGCACCCAGCGTTGCACTTTTGAGCCGATCGTCGAGCGAGACGGCGTGCATCGCGTCGCCGCGGTAGGCGGCCGCGAGCGCGGGGCGATCGCCCGCTTGCTGTTTGACTGTTGTCGACATCTCGTCTATCCTTTCGCGCCACGCCGCCGCGAGTTCTCCATCCGCCAGTTCGCCGATAATCTCCTCCGCGTCTTCGAGTAACGGCTCCGTGACGACGAGTTCGAGCCACGAGTGCGACCGGATCGTATCGAGCACGGCACGTGAGTCCCCGCCGACGAGAAGGTCCGCCGCGAGCACGTCCGAATCGGCGACGAGACGCGTATAATCGAGTTCGTCCCCGTTTCCTCTCATCGTCTCCCTACCGTGATCATCATCGGTCTTCGTCGTCAAATTGCTCCTTCGATGCGGCCGTTATTTGGTCGATAGTCACGCCGTATTGCTCGGCCCGCTCGAACAGGATCGCCCACGACATACCTGTTAACAGTTCTCGATCGGACAAAAACCCTGCCTCGCGAAGCCGCCACCAGAGCCCCCCGACGACGAACGCGACGCCGACGTTCGTCGCCACGGCGAGTGCGCCGATCGACGCAACGAGCCACGGTCGTTCCGTCGATGCGAATGCGGTGCGAGCGAGCGATCCCGCGACGATCAACAGTAGGACACCCAAGAGCGCGAGGGGAAACGCGAAGAGCACCGCGGCGACCGACGCAAGCCCCGCGTAGATCCCGCCCGCGACGAGGTTCGCAGCGCTGGTCCGCGCCCCGAAAACGTGTTTACCCGCTAACCCACCGGAGCCGTGACACATCGGGAGCGCACCGAACGGCACCCCGAGAAGGTTCATCACGCCCATGCTCTCGGCGAGTCGATCCGGTGAGACCTCGGTGTCGTAAAGATCCGAGAGCAAAAGCGAGGTGGCGACGGCCGCGTTCCCGACGGTCATTGCGAGTTGCGCGATGAGCCCCTCAATCGCTCCGACGGTGACGGTCGGTCCACCGGAGGGAAAGACGGCGAAGGTCGGTATCGTCGGTGCCGGAAGCCCCGCGATCCACGCCGCCCAGACTGCGCCGAGAGCGAGAAGTACGAGCCCGACGGCGCGTTTCGACACGAGCGCCACGACCAGCGCGGCGACGATTCCGGCGACTGCGACCGATGCCGAACCGAGGGCAAGTTCGATCGCCGCCGCGGCGAGGACGAGTGCGACGGCGAACTGAACGCCACGAACGACCGGCTCGCCGATCAGCGATTCGATTCGAGAAAGCACGCCGATTCGGCCGGCGAGGAGCAAGAGCGCACCGGCCAGCAACCCGGCCGCGACGAGATCGCCGTAGGTGATCCCCCCGGCGATCGCGAGTCCCGCGAGCGCCTTCATCGGCTCGACTGATAACGGGACGCCGTAGACGATCCCCCAGACCGCCTGAAACACCGCAAAGCCGACGAGCAGGTGCGGTAACGAAGCAGGGGTTAAAAGTCCGAGCGCGACCACGAGCGGAATGACCGTAATCGAATCCCCTATCGCGCCCGTTATCTCGCCGACGCCGATTTCGAACCGGCTGAGTTCAAACGATTGAATAAAACCGCCCACGAGTGGAGTTATTTCGCTCTGATAAAATACCTTTCCAGCAGCCAAAATCGGCACCCGTTCTATCTTGAGTAATTGAATATAGTTACATCATCGACCTAGCCGTGAAGCATCGATTTAACGTCTTGGAGGGTCTCCTGTTCGGCGACGAGCGCGAGTCGATCGCCGGGTTCGAGTTCGGTTTGCGGGAGCGGAATCGTCATCGGCTCTCGCCTTCGGCCGTGCGCGTACACCCTGGCACCGCCCGGAAGTTCGAGTTCGACGACCCGGCGTCCGATAACCGGCGATCCGTCAGGGACCTCCAGACTCGTCGCGGTGAGATGCTCCGTCAACTCCCCGAGCACGTTCAGATCACCGCCGAGAAGTGCAGTCTTCGCGCCCGCCGCCCCCATCCGTTCCGGGTAGACGACCTCGTCAACGTCGGCCGCGTATTTCCGATAGATTTCTTCTCGGTAGTCCTCGTCGATTCGAAGAACCGTCCGACAACCATGTCCGTTACCGATCATGCAGGCGGTGAAGTTAGCGTTCAGATCGCTGGTCAGCGCCGCCAGCGCGTCGGTATCGTCCACGCCGGCTGCTTCGAGAACGCGTTCCTCTTCGGCTTTTCCTTCGATCACTCTGTGGCCCTCCGCTCGCGCGTTTCCCACCCGCTCGGGATTGTGATCGACGATGACGACGTCGTGACCCTCCGTCGAAACGATGGTCGCGGTTCGGGCCCCGACGCGACCGTAGCCAACGATGATGAATTCCATGCGATTCGCTATGCGACGCGGCGACAAAAAGATGTACGCCGGTGCACCGTCGGTTCACCGCAGATTCACTTTCGTCCGACGACTCGCGTCTGTTCGTGCGGCGGGAAGATATCCGAGACGACCTCTCCCCCCGAGCGCGACCGGATCCGCTGGCGGAGTTCCGTCTCGTAATCTCCCATCCGAATAGTCTCGCTGGGACCTGATTTGACCGTGAAGTTTTTCTCCACGAGCCGGTCGATCGCTCCGCGGCCGAACCCCGAAAGTGGCGCAACGTAATCGACGTCGTGGCGATCTTCGAGGCTCCGGGCGACGGCTCGAGAGATCGTCGGAACTCGATCGTCGCGTCGGGTACCGTCGGCGATCACGTCATAATCGACTGCCACGACCTCCAGGGCGGCTTCGTGGACCTTTTGAATCCCGGCGCGGGGGAACCCGTCTTCGTACATACGCTCTACGGCTTCGTCAGCGATCCGTTCGTCGAGTTCGATTTCGACGAACGGGAACTCGATCCTCTCGGCTGCGGCGCGTGCGTGTGTCCAGCCCGCCGTGAATCCAAAATGGGCGGTAACGAGCGTCACGTCGTAGAATCCTTCGAGAAGCAACGCCGAAAGCGAAGAGTCCTTTCCGCCGCTGTACAGCAGCCCGCACTCCATTACCGTCGCTGTATGTCGAAGCGCTTCGATTCAGGCTTCATTTCCTGGAGGAGGTCCTTCATCTTTTCTTCGTCGATTTTTCCCTGCAGTCGTCCGCTTTGAGCGAGGGCGACGAGCTGTTGTTCGACCTGTTCGCCGAACTCGGGTTTGGACATCTGGACCGTATTGAGCCGTTTTCGCGCCCCGTCGGTCAAAGCCTGCCGAAGGAGGGCCTTCCGCTGGGCCTCCGCTTGCTGTTTTTGGGCATCAGCGGCCTCGGTATCGGCCCCTCCGCTCTCCTGTTGTTCTTTGAGCTGTTCGAGTTTCTCCTCTCTGAGCTCATCGAGCCGTTCTTCGTTCGGATCGCTACTCATACGGGTGGGTTATCGGCGCAAACACAAAAACCGTTGCCACTCACGGACGGTCGCCGTCAGTTGGCCGCTCGATGGCACCCTTCGACCATCGCTAACGCCCTCGAAAATCGCTACCGGTCCGTCACCATCGGACACGCGAGATCGGCCCCCCACTCCGCGAGCGATCCGTCGTACACCGCGACGTCCTCGATGCCGATGACGAAGAGCGCGAGCGCGGCGGTGCTGGCGTCGATCGCACCGCCGCAGTACGTGATGACCTTTTCGGCGTCGATCGCACCGGCCGCTCGAAACCGTCGCCGAAGTTCCGCCGACGGATCGAACCGGTCCGATTCGGGATCGACGATCGCGTTCTCGCCGACTGTCGGGACGTTGACGCTATCGGGAATCCGCCCAGGCCTCCCGTACTTCACCAGACCGGTCCCGGCGTAATCGTCCGGACGCAACGCGTTGAGGAGACATCGGCCCTCGTCGCCGATGCTCTCTAGTACTTCGTCTTTGTCGGCCACCAGTTCGGGGCGGAATTCGGGGGTGAACGCCGTCGATTCGTACGTCGACGTGTCGCTCGATACCGGGCGATCCTCCGCGACCCACTGCGTCCAGCCGCCGTCGAGTACGCCGGCGCGATCGAACCCGAACACTCGCAACATCCACCAGAACCGCGACGCCCACCCGTTGCCGGCGGCATCGTATAGTACGACTCGCGATTCGTCGCCGACGCCCAGCCGACCCATAGCGTCCGCGAACGCGTCCGCGTCAGGAAGCTGATAGGGGTAATCCGGATCGGCGGTCGCGGAGAACGCTTCGAGTAGATCCGCGAAAGCGCTGTTTGGAACGTGCGATCGTTCCCAGCCATTTCGTCCCGATTTGGAGCGTCGTTCGCCGGTTTCGGGATCGAAGTTCAGGTGGACTGTGCAATCGAGAACGCGGAGATCAGGTTCGCCGAGTCGCGCTTCGAGCCAACCCGGATCCACGAGCGTCGGAACTTCCTCGGTTCCCATGAGGGACACAACGTGCGGCCGATACGAATAATGCTCGAACGGCGGGCGCTCTGTCAGCGCAGCCAGAGCGTTGCGATCCCGGCGGCGACCGTCGTTCCGCCGATGACGGCAAATGCCGGCACGAACCCGACCGAATCGGAGAGAACCCCGACCATCGCCGGGGATAACGCCCCCACACCGGTCATGAGCGTCCGAACGCCTCCGAGGGTTCCGCCGCCGAGGCCCTTCGGGATGATCTCCATCAGGTACGCGTCCCGAACCGGACGAAATCCGTGGAAGCCGATCCCGATTACGATCGTCGCGATGACAAGCGCGGCGAGCGACTCAACGACCAAGAGACCACCCACGC
>CAZLHT010000108.1:0-5423 GCA_964559185.1 uncultured Natronomonas sp. | reverse complement strand
AGCGTCGCGACGACGAGCGCGACCGTCGCGGCGACCGCGATGATCAACAGCGCGTTCCGCCACTCGACCAGGGCGATCAGTATCTCCGCAGCGGGCGGGAACGCAACCATACCGACGCCCAGTCCCGAGGTCGCGATTCCGGTGGCCAGCCCCCGACGACGCTGGAACCACCGGGGGACAGTCGCGTACGAGACGACGTAGATCGCGCTGAGCCCAATCGCCGTGACGATTCCGTAGGCGACCAACAGCGCCGAAAACGAGCGGACAAGAACGGTCAGAACGACGCCGAGTAAAAAGGCGGCCGTCCCGAACGCCAGCATGCGTCGAACGCCGTATCGATCCGCCGCGATACCGAGCGCGCCGGCGACGACGTAGACGACGCCGGTCTGGAGCGAGAAGATCATTGACACGCCGGATCGGGTGAGTCCGAGATCCCGCTGGATCGGAGTGAGAAAGACGCCGAAGGAGTACGAGACGCCGAACACGACGAGGATGCCGAGGAAACACCCTGAGGTGACGGTCCACCCCCGATAGACGGATCCGAGACGCATCGTCCGAGAGCGGTGGGGGAATTTATAAAAGCGTGTCGGACACCGAACGCGAGAAACCGGCGGTGTCGAACCCCCCACCGTGGCGGCACTCCCGGGGGGTCGGACAGCACGCTAACGGAAAAAGCGCGCTAACGGAACATTCGAACGGCGCTAACGGAAAAGGTTGATAACCGCGAACGAATTAGCCTGCGACGTGTCTAGCGCCGTAGACGACGATGTCGCCCGAACGGTTTCGGAGGGTCGCGCCCACCTCGGCGTGTTGCTTCGAACCGCCCAGAAACATCTCCAGAAGGTATTCATCGTCTTTTTGATCGGCTTCCTGGGAACGTTCACCGTCCTTCGGCTCTACGTCTGGGACATCCTCAAGCGAGATCTGAACGCCCACCCGGACATCGTCATCGTCGCTATCACCCCGTTCGAGGTCATCCTTCTGCAGGCGAAGATCGGGCTCGTCTCCGGCGCCATCATCATGCTGCCGGCGCTGGCGTACTTCGCCCGCGACTCGCTGAAGAACCGTGGTCGGTGGCCCGAGAACCTTCCCCGATGGAAGGGGGTCGCTTTCGCGCTCTTGAGCGCCGCGCTGTTTCTCGGCGGCGTCGCCTACTCCTACCACCTCTTCTTTCCGATCATGTTCTCCTTTCTCGCCGACAACGCCGTCGGCGCGGGGTTTCAGCCAACCTACTCGATCTCGATGTGGGCGCAGTTCATCTTCCTCCTCTCGCTTTCGTTCGGACTCGCGGCCCAGTTGCCGCTTCTCATGAGCACGCTCTCGTACACGGGGATCGTCCCCTACGAGACGTTCCGCGACAAGTGGAAGTATGCTGTCATCGCGATCTTCGTCTTCGGCGCGCTGTTTTCGCCGCCCGATCCGTTCACCCAGATCATGTGGGCGGTGCCGCTGGTCACGCTCTACGCCGCGTCGCTGTACGTCACGAAGATCGTCGTCACCACGAAGCGCTCCCGCGATTCGATCGATCTTCGCGAGACCGCCCGAGAGCGCTGGAACGTACTCGGGGGACTTTATCTGGCCGGAATCGGCATCGTCTACGCCTTTTACACCTACGGGGGTGACGCCGCCCTCAACGGCGTTCTCGCCGCTGCCGGTTCGCAATATCGTTTCCTGCCGGCGGGCGTCGGGTACGGAATCGACGAGTCGCTCTACCTCGCGATCATCGGCTCGATCTACGGCGTCGGATTCGCGATCCTGGGGTTCGCCTACTACGTCTACGACGGCCTGGAGGAGCCCGAACCGCGGTTCCCGGATCCCGCGGATATCGACGTCGCAGAGCTCGATGCAGCGGGGGTTCGGAGCGCCCCGGTGACCGTCTTCGCCGAGATGGACGAAGCGAGGGCGGTCGCCCTCGCCGGGGACGCGATGGAGAAAGAGGACCCCGACCGCGCGCAGGCGATCCTCGACCGGTTCGATGAGGCCGAAGCCGAGGCTGAGGCCGAGGCGGAGGGGACGGAAGCGGTCGACGAGGGGAAAACGGCTGAGAAGGCGGGAGCCGGATCGGACGACGAAGCGGATTCGGAGGCCGAATCCGAAGACGGAAGCACGCTCGCCGCACGAGGGGCCGGTGTCCTCGACGCCTTCAGCGAGGACGACGTCGACGAGGACGACATCGGCGGCTACGCCTACGACATCCAGTTCGTCCTCTCCAGTTTAACCTCGAAATCCTTCCGGCTGTTCGGGCTGTTCGCGCTCGTCATGGCCGGGACGTTCTTCGTGCTGTATCGGGGCGGGATCGGCCGGCTGCACGAGCAGTTCGTAAGCGGGATGCCCTCCGAGTTCGCCGCCGAGCAGGTCTCGATCGTCACGTTGCATCCCGTCGAGGCGCTCATATTCATGATCAAAGTCTCCGTGATATTCGGCGTCGCCGCCGTGTTTCCCCTGCTTTTGTACTACGCGTGGCCGGCGCTGAAAGAGCGCGGCGTCGCCCGCGGCGACCGGCGCGTCCTCCTCGTGTGGGGCGGCAGCCTGCTGACGTCGATGGCGGTCGGGAGTCTGTTCGGCTTCCTGTACGTCGCCCCCGCCGCCATCTCGTGGCTCGCGGCGGACGTGCTGCGCGCGGAGATGGTCATCGCCTATCGGATCAGCAACTACGGCTGGATGATCTTTTTCCTCACCGTGGGGATCGGCATCCTCGTGATGGTTCCGGTCACGATGCTCCTCTTTCACCGCGGGGGGATCGTGCCCTACCCAACGCTCCGAAGCCGGTGGCGCGAGTTCACCATCGCCGTACTCGCGTTCGGGGCGTTCTTCTCGCCGCGAGGTATATTCACGATGTTCCTGCTCGGCATTCCGGTGATCGTCGCCTACGGTGTCGGCCTCGGGCTGTTATGGCTCTACACGCTCGGCGGCCGGCGAGGGATCGAGCGGGCCGAGCCGGCCGACTGAAGGGAAACGGTTCCCAGCGCCCTCTCCGGCGACAGAACTGTCCGCCGTCCGAATCCGATAATCAGTCGTTCACGGCACCTGCAAACTGACCCCGTCCGGATCGCCTCCGCATATTGGTGGCTGTGATTTCTCGACGATGTCGCGTCCCGGGGTCGCGAACACCGCGAGAGAGGGATACCGACAGTATCGGATTTATATCTCGAGTGTGTATCGGGCATCCGATGAGCGACTATACGCACCGGTCGCTGTCCGATTTCGAGCCGCATCCACAGAAACCCGGTCGCCGATGGGCGATCTCCAGGGAACTCGGCCTCGAGGAGTACAATCTGAACGTCGCAATCCTCGAAAAAGGTGATCCGCTCTCACAGACGCACTTTCACGCCCACGACGCACAGGACGAACTCTACTACGTTCTCGAAGGGAAGTGTCAGTTGGAACTCGAGGACGAATCGGTGACGGTCGAAGCCGACGAGGTCGTCACCGTGCCGCGCGGCGTCCCGCATTTGGTCCACAATCCCTCCTACGAGGAGCCGTGTAAGTTGATCGCGATCGGGAGTCCGCCCGAGGGCCGTTATCCGGTCACGATGTATGAGAACTACGGGAATATCCTCGCGGAACGGTACGACGAGGAGGTCACCGACTGAACGAAGTACATCGGCGGGAGCGGGCGCGTTCGATCGAGGATCGTGCCGTGTTCGTGCCCGCTATCGAGATCCGAGGTATCGATCCTATCCGAGCGGACGAGAACCGAGGAGCTCGGCAAAGCCGTTTTATCGATCAGCAACGAACGCGAACCCATGACACGGGAGGAACTCCGGAACGCGGCCGACGCGCTGCGGGACGCAGCCGAGGCCGCCGGAAACGAGGACGCACGCGAGCGACTGGAGAGCCAATCGGAGAAGTTCGAGACGCACGCCGGGGCCGACCGCGGCCCGGATCACGGACGGCTCGCACATCACGAGCACATCCTCACGGAGATCGCCGACGGCGAGCCCGAAGCCGCCGAACACATCGAAGCGGCGCTTGAATCGATCCGCGCGTACCGGGAGACCGTCGAGGGCGTGTAGGGGTCAGGCGAGACGTCCACGGGTTTCGACAGTATTTCGCTCACTCGAGCCGGTTCTCCCGTTCGAGGATCGGCCCGATTCGACGGATCGCTTCCTCGATCGTCTCGAGGTCGGTCGCGTACGATAACCGGAGGTAGTCGGCTGCCCGTTCGCCGAAGTCGATGCCGGGGGTGACCGCGACGCCGGCCTCTTCGAGAAGAAAATCGGCGATGTCGAGCGCATCGCCGGGGAACTCGCTCACGTCAACGAGCAGGTAGTAGGCCCCCTGAGGCGTGTATCCCAGATCGAGCCCCCAGTCGGCGACAGCGTCGATCAAGAGATCACGCCGTTCGCGGTACGTCTCGCGAATCTTCGCCAGCCGGTCCGGCGGCGTCTCCAGGGCGGCGACGCCGGCGTCCTGGACGAAGTTCGGCGCGCAGATGAGGAGATTCTGCGCCAGCCGGTTCACCGCATCGACGTCTTCGGGCGGGACGATCACCCAGCCGAGCCGCCAGCCCGTCATCGCAAAGCGCTTCGAGAACCCGTTCAACACGAACGCGTCGTCGGTGTACTCCAAGATCGTGTGCTCCTCGACGTCGTAGGAGAGCCCGTGGTACACCTCGTCCACCACGAGGGGTGTGTCGGTGGCCCCCGCGAGGGCCGCCAGGTCGGCGAGCGACTCGCCCTCAATCACCGCACCGGTCGGGTTTGCCGGCGAGTTGAGAAGCAGCGCCCGCGTCGAGGGGGCGATGGCGTTCTCGAACTCTGCGACGCGGGGGCGGAAGCCGTCGCTCGCCCGTAGCGGCACCGTCTCGATTCGTCCCCCGACCGTTCGCACGAAGTTCGGATAGCAGGCGTAGTGCGGATCCGTGAGTAGGACCTCCTCCCCGGGATCGACGAGCGCCGCCAGCGCGAGGAGCAACCCCGGCGACGTGCCGGGCGTGACGACGATACGGTCGGGATCGACGTCGACCGCGTACTCGCGGTCGTAGTGGGCGGCGATAGCGCGTCGGAGTTCGGGTTTCCCCCTGGCGGCGGTGTAGTCGGTGTTGCCGGCCCGCAACGACTCCACGGCCGTCTCGAAGACCCGCTCCGGCGGTTCGAAGTCAGGTTCGCCGACCTCGAGGTGGACCACGTCGTCCAGTTCGTTCGCCCGTTCGAGCACGTCCATCGCGATGAAGGGGGTCACGTCTCGCGCACGCTGAGAGACCATCGGTAGTGGTGAGTCCTACGCGCGAGGCGGGTGTTATATACGTCGTTCGAGATCGAGCGCGTGGAAATTGGAGGGGCCTCCCCTCCGGTAATAGGGGAACGGATCCGTACGGCAATTCGGATATACGAATTCCGAGCGTGTTCGTGGAAACAATCGCCGAGCGAGTTCAGGGATGGCGATCCCAGTGGAGAACGTCTTCGAGCGGATCGCGGCCC
>CAZLHT010000107.1:0-5461 GCA_964559185.1 uncultured Natronomonas sp. | reverse complement strand
TGCGTGATCGAGTACGACGACACCCAGCGGAACTCCTCGGAGCCGCGCTCGACCATGTTCTGGGCGGCGACGCTGCCTTGCTCCTTGGCGCTCCCCCACGAACCGTTCTGGGCGACCTCGCCGAGGATCGTGTCGTAGAACTGGGTGATGTCGCCCGCGGCGTAGATGTCGTCGACGCTCGTCTGCATGTACTCGTCGACGAGGATTCCGTCGTCGACTTCGACGTTCGTCCCCTGGAGCACTTCGGTGTTGAAATTGAGGCCGATCGCGACGCCGACGAAGTCGGCATCGAACCGCTCGCCGTTGGGATCGATCGCGGCAGTGACATGACCCGTTTCGTCGGTTTCGAAGCGATCGACGCCGGAGTCGAAGACGGGAACGACGCCGATTTCCTCTAGGGCGTCGTGGATGATCTCCGCGCCGTCCGTCGAGAGCGCGTACCGCCACCAGGATTGGCCGCGCATCAGATAGTGTGCGTCGACGTTTTGCGCGCCACAGATGGCCGCCAGATCGATCCCGAGGAGTCCCGCGCCGACGACGACGCCGTGGTCAGCCTTCTCGGCGTTCCTTTTGATCGCCCGGGCGTCTTCGAACGTCCAGAAGTGGTGGATCCCCTCGGCGTCGCTGTTGTCGACGGGCAGTTGGACCGGCGTCCCGCCGGTCGCGAGGAGGAGTTTGTCGTATCCGAGTACGTCGCCGCCGTGGGTGAAGATTTCGTGGGCGTCGGTGTCGACGTGGGTGACGACTGTGTCGAGCCGGAGCCCTATGTCCCGTTCGTCGTACCAGTCGGGGTCGTGAATCGAAATCGGCGCCTCAGGGAGCTTTCCCTTGGCGAATTCCTTGATGAGAATACGGTTATATAAGGCCTCCCCCTCCTCGGTGACGACGGTGATATCGGCATCCGGATCGGCTTCCCGAATCGTCTCGGCCGCCGACGCTCCGGCGATGCCGTCACCGATAATAACGTGCGACGCACACATGCGGGACAGTAGATCATCCGGGTTAATGTGGATTGCCATCTGAGACGCCGAGAGCCGTGCAAAGACATCTCATGCTATGGATCCGTTGGACGACCGATGGAAAATAAATCGGTCGAAGGGCTATTTGTCAATCAAATTGTCGGTGTCAATCACCACCCCCGAATAAGAGAACACCGAACGATGAATCCAGACGCGCAGATCGGGGATCCTTCACGCTCCGGACCCGGACCTTTGAAGGCGCTTCGACCCGTCTCGGAAAACGTGAAGATCGTACAGAATCCCCGTCACTGGGCCTCGAAGAAGGCGCTTACGACGCCGGGTATTCGGAACGTCGCGAACTTCGCGTTGGTGAAGATGCACACGAGGATCTTCCTCGGGAAGGCCGACGAAGCACGCCGCGAGGAGCGACGAGCACACCTCGAGTCGTTCTTCGAGGCGACGATGGACGCCTACGTCGCCGCGCTCAAGGAAGGATACACCGAGGCCGAGGCCAGGGAGATCACGCACCTGCAGGCGAACTTCGATTTCTTCGATCACGGCTGGACGGAAATGATGGAAATCCCCGGCGACGAGTTGGAAGAACACTACCGCCGGTACGAAGCGTTCTTCCAGCGTCACGGGATCGGAATCGACGATCCGCTCGGCGCGTTCGCGCCTGGCGGCGGGATCCCCTCCGCTCCGGCGACACCGGAAAAGTTCGAATCCCCCGAATACGAGAACACGATCGCCGGATTCGCAGACGACGTGTACGTCGAGACGGCCGGGGGCGAGACGGTCGTCGGGGGAGACACCGAAGCGCCGGTGGGGATCGATCCGCGGGACGCCCCCGGCGTCGGAGAGGACGTCGAAACCGAGTGAAGGGGTTCGGCGTCCGATTCCGAATTGCCCCTTGGGAAACGTTTTAATTCCGCTCTCCGATTGGATCTCACATGGATCTACAGATCGAAGAAAACGCGGCGCTCGTGACTGCATCGTCGGCCGGTCTCGGCAAGGCGTCGGCGAAGGCACTCGCCCGCGAGGGCGTGAACGTCGTCCTCAACGGCCGCGACGAGGACCGGCTGGCCGAGGCACGAGGGGAGGTCGAAGCTGTCGCGACGGGGGACGTCGTCGCACAGCCCGGCGACCTCACGGAGACGGCGGACATCGAGGCGATGGTCGAGCGGACAGTAGAGGAGTTCGGCACCATCGACCACCTCGTCACGAGCGCCGGCGGACCGCCCTCCGGCGCGTTCCTCGAGACCGAGGACGAGGACTGGTACGAGGCGTACGACCTGCTTGTGATGAGCGCCGTCCGCCTCGCACGTAAGGCCCAACCGCACCTCGAGGAAGGAGAGGGGACGGGCACGATTGTCAACATCACTTCCCGAAGCGTCAAGGAAGCCATCGATAGTCTCGTGCTGTCGAACTCGGTTAGGATGAGTGTTATCGGACTTGAGAAGACGCTCTCAAAGGAGTTCGCGCCAGACGTCCGTGCGAACGCGGTTCTCCCCGGATCTCACGAGACCTCACGAATCCGGAACCTCGTCGAAGCGGCCGTCGAACGGGGCGAGTACGACTCCTACGAGGAGGGGCTCGACGACTGGGCCGGCAACCCCCTGGAACGGATCGGTGACCCGATGGAGCTCGGAAACACCGTCGCGTTCCTCTCCTCGCCCAACTCCGGCTTCATCAACGGGACGACGGTCATGATCGACGGCGGCGCGTCGGGGGCGAACCTGTGAGACCTGTCCACTTCGACGATGCGGAGACGTACGAGCCGGAGGATGGGTGGCGACGCGTCGCACTGGCGGGCAGCGACCGGTTTTCCTTCGAGTGGTTCGAAAAGCCACCGGGACACCGCTCTCCGATGCACGGTCACGAGAACGAACAGGTCTGTCTCTGTCTGAAGGGAGAGCTGATCGTCGAAACGGAAGAAGACGAGATCCGACTGGAGAAGTTCGACTCGGTCCTCCTGAAATCGAACGAGGCCCACCGCGTCGAGAACACCGGCAAGGAGATCGCGATCGGACTTGACGTGTTCGCCCCCGGCCGGTCGTTCGACTTCTGGACCGATCGCGAATGAGATACCTCGCCCGGACCTTGACCGGAACGCCGCGATTGGGCGACGAAGACGGGTTCGTCCCACTCTCGAGCGTCCACCCCACCATCGAAAGCGTCCGAAAGGCGCTCCCGCGAGCCGCGGCCGGGACGATCGGCGATCCGGCCGACGCACCCGTTGACCGCACCCCCCGCGGTGATTTGACCTTCGGACCCCCACTCGCGAAATTCGGCAAGCTCTGGGGGATCGGCCTGAACTATGCCGAACACGCGGACGATCTCGACGAACAGCACCCCGACGAGCCGGCGAGTTTCATGAAACCGAACACGGCACTCACGGGGCCGGACGGTCCCATTCGGCTGCCGCCGACCGAGCAAAGCGAGCGGGTGACCGCCGAGGCCGAACTCGGCATCGTGATGGGCCGAACGTGTCGAAACATCGACGAATCGAGTGTAGACGACGTCGTCGCGGGGTATCTCCCGGTGATCGACATGACTGCAGAGGACGTCCTCCAGCGCAATCCCCGCTTTCTCACGCGGGCGAAGAGCTTCGATACATTCCTGGTCCCCGGGGCCACAATCGCCGTCCCCGTCGAGCCGATCGAACTGTCGTCACTGACGGTCCGGATCGAGGTGAATGGCGATGTCGAGGCCGAAAACGAGATCGCAAACATGCTGTTCCCTCCCGCGGAAATCGTCGCGTTCCACTCGGCGGTGATGACGCTTCAGCCGGGCGATCTGTTCAGCACTGGCACGCCCGGGGCTGCTCCGATCGAACCCGATGATGGGGTCCGCGCGGTCGTCGAGTCGATTGGAGGCGTGCGAGCGCCCGTGGTGCGGTAACGGTCATCGTCCGCAATCTATCCGCCGTCCAGCGGCCGGCCACAATCGGGGCACTCCGATTCGACGATCGAGACCGGAGCGTCACATGCCGGACAGAACTCCCGATAGCAGACTGGGTCACCCATGGACGACGAATCGAGTCCGACTGTAATCGTTCTTTGCCTCAGTGGCCGTTTGAGTCGTTTGCCAGGAGGTGGGTGAGAATGGCTGGCGACCGTCCTCCTCGATATGTTATCTATCAACGGACCTACCCGCCCAGACCGACCCGGTTCGGAACCCGAGACCGAACGAAAGCGGGTACCTTTATCGGGGGGCGTCCGAATATCCTGCGCATGGTAACGGTGCGGGCGCCCGCGACGAGCGCGAATCTGGGGAGTGGCTTCGACGTCTTCGGAGCGGCGCTCGGCCGACCGGCGGACGTCGTTCGGATGGAAAGGGCCGACTGCACCACGATCAGCGTCACCGGCGTCGGGAGTCAGTACATTCCGGAGGATCCCGAAAAGAACACCGTCGGCGCGGTGGCCGAAGCGCTCGACGCGCCGGCGCACATCGAGATCGACAAGGGTGTTCGTCCTGCCTCGGGGCTCGGCTCTTCGGCTGCCTCGGCGGCGGCCGCCGCGGTCGGACTGAACGAACTGTACGACTGCGGCCTGACACGCGAGGAACTCGTTCCGATCGCCGCCGAGGGCGAGGCGGTCGTCTCCGGGGCCGCCCACGCGGACAACGTCGCCCCCTCGATCATGGGCGGGTTCACGATCGCCCGCCCGGATGGGGTGACGGCGATCGATGCGTCCATTCCGCTCGTGACGTGCCTGCCGGAGATCGTCGTTTCGACCCGCGACGCACGGGAGGTTGTCCCCCGGACCGCCGCCATGGACGAGATAGTCGAGGTGGTCGGCAACGCGTCGACGCTGGCGGTCGGGATGGCCCGAAACGATCCAGGACTGGTCGGTCGAGGGATGGAGGACGCCATCGTGACGCCGGAGCGAGCGAAACTGATCGCGGGGTACGATGCCGTCCGATCGGCGGCGTTCGAGACCGGTGCGACGGGAGTGACGATCTCCGGGGCCGGACCGGCCGTCATCGCCGCCTGTCGGATCAGCGATCGGCGATCGATCGCGAGCGCGATGCTCGACGCGTTCGCGTCGGCCGACGTCGACGCGAGGGCCTACCAGACCCAAATCGGCGGCGGCGCGGAAGTCTTCGAGTAGTCGCCGATTTCGACCGAAGCCTCTCCACTCGAATCGGTGGGTTGATGATGACTAACACTGGACATACCTTTCGCCTGACGTGGGATTTTTTACGTTGCACGTTTTGTTTCTCACGTAGGGCAAACATAGAATGGCAAAAGACGATCCTAAACACGGGACTAACCAAGACTGGTGGCCGAATCAGTTGAATTTGAACATCCTCGATCAGAACGCCCGCCAGATCGATCCGATGGGTGAAGAGTTCGACTATGCCAAGGAGTTCCGAAAACTCGACATCGAGGAGGTGAAAGCGGACATCGAAGAGGTGATGACGACATCTCAGGAGTGGTGGCCGGCCGACTACGGGCACTATGGGCCGCTCTTCATTCGGATGGCGTGGCACAGCGCCGG
>CAZLHT010000106.1:0-5501 GCA_964559185.1 uncultured Natronomonas sp. | reverse complement strand
GTCGACCTCGATCTCGAGTTCGCGGAGCTTGTCGAAGACGATACGGAGCGACTCGTGGACGTCGTCAGTGGATTTCGCGCCGGTGCAGACGATTTTCCCGGATCGGAAGATGAGCGCCGCGGACTTCGGCTCCTGGGTCCGGTAGACGAGGCCGGGAAACTGTTCGGGATCGTAATCCGCACCTTCCAGATCCATCGCGACGCTCTGCAGATCGAGCTCCTGGCCGATGCCGGTCGAGGCGACGACGTTCTCGATATTGATAGTCTCCTTTGGGTCCTGCATGATTCGACTTAAAACACGTATTTAAGGTTTATAAATGTGGGTGGTCGTTTCTGACAGGTCGTCCCCGTGAGAGATCCTCGCCGCGTCGACCGGGCCGTTTATCCCACACGGTCGGCCATCTTCGGCCGTGTACCTGCTGGAGTTCGCCGGGGACGACGACGCGTTCGCGGTCCGCGAAGCCGAGAGCCGCGCCCCCGCGATCGATCACGTCGCGGCGGGAATGGCGACGGCTCGCGAGATAGAGCGCCCCGAGACGCTCGCGTACACCCGCCGAATCTGCCGACTCCTCGGAACCTGTGATTCCGATATCGATGCCACGGTCGCGCTCGCGGGAACGGTCGGGATCGATCGAACCGGGACCGTCGCCGTCCGAGCCCGCGACGTGCGGGGGCTCTCCGACGTCGACACTCCGGACGCCGAACGCCGCCTCGGGGACGTCCTCGTCGATCGGGGGTTCGACGTCGATCTGGACACCCCCGACCACACGCTCGTCGCGCTGTTTTCCGACGAGCTGGCGGCACTGGGCTGGCTGGAGCGAGAGACGACCCGGGATTTCTCCTCCCGGCGGCCGACGAAAAAGCCGTTCTTCCAGCCCGGAAGCATGGATCCGATGGACGCTCGCGCCATCGCGAACATCGCCGGCGCCGGTCCCGAAGCGAGGCTGCTCGACCCGATGTGCGGTACCGGTGGGATCCTCGTCGAGGCCGGACTCGCCGGGGCGGACGTCGTCGGCGTCGACGCGCAGGCGAAGATGGTCCGCGGATCGCGGCGGAACCTCTGGGAGTACCTTGAGGGGGGATCGGTCGTCCGCGGCGATGCGACCCGTCTTCCGTTCGTCGCGGACAGGGTGGACGGAATCGTCTTCGACGCGCCGTACGGCCGCCAATCGAGGATCGAGGGGGATTCGCTCGATACGCTCGTCGGGGACGCTCTCATCGAAGCGCGTCGCGTCGCTCCGAGGGCCGTTCTCGTCGGCGACCGCCCGTGGACCGACGCAGCCGAATTGGCCGGCTGGCGCATCACCGAGCGGTTCGACCGGCGCGTCCACGCCTCGCTGGTTCGGTACGTTCACGTGCTGGAGTGACTCTCGCCTTCGAGGGGATTCGGCGACACAAACACCGTCGCGTAGTCGCATCGAACGGCATCGACGCGGTTCGGCGAAAATCCGTCACCGGCCGAGTTCCGCGAGCAGCCGTCCGAGATGTACGCGATCGGAGAGCCCCTGCGTCATCTCGAACTCGATCTCGCCCGCGAGCGCGTGGACCCGGGCGAGTTCGACGCCGCCGTATCGGCTCCGCGCGGCGGCGAGCAGTTCGCGAAGGATCTCCTCGCCCTCGTAGCCGTCGTCGTAGAGGAGGTCGTCGAGCCCGCTTCGGGCGTCCTCGAACGCCCCATCGTCGGCCTCGGCGAGGATCTCCTCGAGCGCGTCGCGTATTCCGATCTCGCCCAGCGCGTCGTAGGCGGCCTGCATCGTGACCGCTCCCCCCTGCTCGGCGGCGGTTTGGGCGCCCAAGATCGCCCGCCTGAGATCTCCGTCGCCGTAGCCCGCGACGTACTCCAGTCCCTCGGCGTCGTGTTCGACTCCCTCGCGCTCGACGATTCGTTCCAGAACGGCGACGGTCTCCTCGTGGGTGGGCGCGCGCATCGGAACGGGGAAACACCGCGATTCGATCGGCGCGATGAGTTTCGACGGCTGTCGCGTCGCGATGACGAATCGGGTCGCCTCGTAATGCTTTTCCATCACTCGGCGTAACGCCTGCTGGAAGTCCTCCCGGATCGCTTCGGCGTTGTCGAGCAAAATCGTCCGGAAATCGCCCGAAACCGGCCGATACGACGCTTGCTCTTTTAGCACGTGGGCGATCATGTCCCGCTTCGAGAGGTTCGAACGACCCTGCAAAAAACCGGCGAACCGCTCGTCGTTTCTGATCTCCTTTTTCGTTCGACGGAAAAAGTCGGCGACGTTGATCGTGACGAAGTCGTTGTCCGGATCGACGTGGGTTTCCGCCGCGAGCGCTCCGACTGCGGCGGTTTTCCCGACGCCGCGAGGGCCGAAGACGACGAGGTTCATCGGCTCTTCGAGTGCCCGCCCCAGGTGCTCTCGGACCTCCGGTTGGGGGAGTTGCGATATATCGGGAGCGTGAGTCTCCGCCCACAGCGGCGCGTCCATATCCCACGTCCGTCCCGCGCCGTCAAAAGCCCTCCTTTCCCGCTCACGCGAGCGCAATCGAGGGTTCACGATGCGATCGGCGGTCGTCCATTCAGAGTCGGTCGACGACCGCCGTCGCCAACGCCTCGAATTCGGCGGTCGCCGGAACGACGTCGACTTCGATTCCGCACGATTCGGCAGTCGCCTCGGTCGGCGCGCCGATCGCGCCGACGACGGTCTCGTTCAACCCCGCGATCGCCTCGCGTTTCACCCCGCGATCCGCGGCGGCCTCCAGAAAGTGTTCGACGGTCAACGAGGAGGTAAAACACACCCCCGAGAGTTCGCCTTCGGCCACCATCTTCGCCGAGTGCCCCGCTTCCGGCGGACGGATCAATCGATACAACACCGTCTCGTGAACGTACGCACCCGCCCCGATCAATCTCTCGATGAGCGCGTCCGACCCGTGATCCGAGCGCGCGATTTCGATCCGCGCGCCCGGCGCGTCTTCGGCGAGTTCGGAAACCAGTCCGGACGAGGAGAATTCCGACGGGATTCGATCGACAACGTGACCCGCCCGCCGGATGGCTTCGGCCGTCGGATTCCCGATCGCGATGAGTTCGCCACGGGGGGCGAAGTCGGTCTCGGCGACGAGTTCGACACCGGTTTTGCTCGTCAGGATCGTGTACTCGGCGTCCGATCGCGGAGTCGACCCCGTGGGTTCGACCGCGAGCATCGGATCCGAGAGCGGCTCGACACCGAGTTGGCGGAGTATCGTCTTCGCGGAACTCGCACGTTCGTCGTCCGGGCGGAAGAACGCGACCGTTCCGTTCATCCGTCCACCCCGCTCGGTGAAATTCTATATAGCATCTTATGGTTTATTTTGATGTATCTTCGGGTTCCGGTCCGTTACACAGAAACCTCGCGATCCGCTCACGCGTCGCCGCAACGTCGCCGATTACGGTGATTGCGGGCGGTTCGATTCCCGTTTCGTCGCGAACATCGATAATCGTTCCTAGCGTGCCGAGTGCGATCCGCTGGTCGGGCCACGTCGCCCGCTCGATCAGCGCGACCGGCGTCTCCGGATCGAGGCCGGCCGTCAGCAGTTCGTCGGTGTACATCGGTAGCTTTCCGACGCCCATCAGGACGACGAGCGTTCCGCCCGTTTCGGCGAGCGCCGGCCAATCGATCGCCGATTCGTCCTTCGACGGGTCCTCGTGTCCCGTGACGAACGAAACGGAGGAGGCGTGCTCCCGGTGCGTGACGGGGATCCCGGCAACGCCGGGACCGGCGATCGCGCTCGTCACGCCCGGAACGTACTCGAACTCGATGCCCCGCTCGGCGAGGTGTTCGGCTTCCTCGCCACCGCGTCCGAACACGAACGGATCGCCGCCCTTGAGCCGAACGACGGTGCGTCCCGTCTCGGCGAGTTCAACCAATCGCCGGTTCGTGTACTCCTGTGGCGTCCACTCGCCGCCGGCGCGTTTACCGACGTCCTCGCGTTTTTCGGCCGGGATCGACTCGAGTAGTTCCGGTCCCGGCAGCTTGTCGTGGAGGATTACGTCGGCTTCCTCGATGAGCCGCCTTGCTTTCACCGTCAGTAACTCCGGATCGCCGGGGCCGCTTCCGACAAGGTATACCCGTCCAGTCATCCGTCCCTCCGGGCGCGCTCTATGAGATTCTCAGCTCCCCGATCGGCGAGATCCTTCGCGAATGCCCGTGCGGCTTCGGGGTGCGATTCGATCGGCAGTTCTCGCGTCGCCGCAATCTCCTCGCTTCCGTCTTGAGAAAGCACTCGAACCCTCGCCATGACGTGTTCGCCCTGGACGATCGCGTAGATCCCAAGAGGGGCGACACAACCGCCACCGAGCGTCGCGAGTATCGTCCGTTCGACGGTCGTTTCGACCCGAGAGCGCGGGTGATCGAGGATTCCGTGTAATGTTTCCGCGAGCGCCCCGTCTCGAGCGGTTATCGCCAGCGCGCCCTGACCCGGTGCGGAAACGAACCCCTTCGGCAGTCGTCGGTACTCGATCGACTCCGCCAGCCCGATCCGAACCAGTCCGGCTTCGGCGAGGACGATCGCGTCGAATTTCGTTTCGACGTTTCGATCGAGCGCCCGTCGTTCGAACTCGGCGAGGTCGTCGAACCATTCCTCCGGGGTACGGGCGTATTCGGGGTCAGCGTCCCCGTCGTCGGGGTCAGCTTCGGCTTCGGCTTCGGCGGCCTCGAGTCGTCGCTCGTGTTCGGCCCGTAACGTTGGCGCCAAAAGCTTTCGAATTCGCGTATCAACGTTTCCCCTGAGCGGTCGGACGTCGAGATCCGGGCGGGCTGCGAGCAGTTGGGCCTTCCGTCGGAGACTCGACGTTCCGACAGTCGCCCCCGACGCCAACTCGGCGAGCGTCGCCCCCGCCGGCGTGACCAACACATCGCCCGCGGCTGCCCGTTCGGGAACGCCCGCCACGACGAGGTCCTCGGGGAATTCGGTCGGCACGTCTTTCATAGAGTGGACGGCCGCGTCGACGTCGCCCGCGAGGACCTTCTCGTCGAGACTCCTGACGAACGCACCGATCTTTCCGAGTCGATGGATCAACTCGTCCCGAACGGCGTCGCCCGTCGTTTCGATCTCGACGAGTTCGGTGTCCCGGCGGCGAGCCTCGAGTGCGTCGGCCACCTGCTGGGCCTGCCGGAGTGCGAGGTCCGAACCCCGAGTCGCCAACCGGATCGTCTCTGTCATACCTCCATTTCGGTGACGGCGGTTGAAACGCCCTTCGGCTTTCGTGGACATTCTCGGAGGGGCGCTCAGTCGGGCGTTCTCGGACGAATATAAATCATATGATGATATATGAAATTGATTCGATCTGGCGATCTAGTTTCCGGTGAGGCCGCCAGTTTCGGCTCCGAGGCCGCTACAGCCGCTCGCTCTTCGATGCGACTACGTCGAGTCCCGAACTGTAGTAGTGTATCGGGTTCGTTTCCGGCCGGGGAAATCCGTGCGTCGAAAAAAGCGTGTTCGTCTCGATTTCGGCGTCGGCCGGACGTAGCGTCCACGGATCGTGTTCGACGTCCGTGTATCGGA